>CAYVDX010000081.1:0-9979 GCA_964450485.1 uncultured Calditrichaceae bacterium | reverse complement strand
ACACGGCAATGAAAGCAGTGATCGTAAAAGTCGGATATAAGAACGCGGTCGTTCGCAACAGCCGCACCCCGGAAGCGGCGATTTCGCTGGCGAACAAATACAAACAAAAACTGGCGGAAAGCGACGATCCCATCGAAACAGCCAAAAAACTGACCGAGGGAAATCCCCGGGCGATTTTGGCGAATCCCTACCAAATCGGGCGGCTGCCCATGTCCGGCGACAGCCTGATTTACAACACGCCGGTCGGCAGCGTGGGCGGCCCGCTCAAAACCGGAAACGCGGTCATTCTTGTAAAAGTGCTGGAAAAAAAGTCGCTGGAAAAGAACAAACCGTTTGAGATGGTAAAGAAAGAACTGACCCGGGTCTTTCGGTCGCAACTGCGCAATCGGGAACGAAAAATGTTTGATCAAATTTCCGCTGAACTGCGCGAAAAATATCACGCAACCCAGAATAATCCCGGCGTCAACCAATTGGTTGAACTGATAAAAAAATGGCAGAAGAAACCGGAGCGCGACGTCGCGGATTTTACCGCCGGGCAACGCCGGATTGTTTTGGGGGAAGTGAACGGCAAAAAGCTTTATGCCGGAGAATATTTTGATCATTACGGTTCCGCGCTTGCCCGGGATAAAGGGCAGCTCACCCAATTTTCCGCGATTAGCGAGCGTTTTGTTCAACAGGAATTGAACCTGCGTTCCTGGGTGTTTGAGGGCAAGGCAACCGGTCACGACAAAACCGAGAAATACCACAAGGATTTTGAAAAATTTTCGATGTCCCGCCTCGGCCGGTTGCTGGAAACCCATGAAGTGAACGAAAAAGTCGATGCGACGGACGCGGAAGTGCGCGCCTTTTACGATGAGAATTTGAATAATTATACCGTACCCAAACGGATTGAAATCTGGCAAATTGGTTTGGATGACTCGGCAACAGCCGTAAAGGTGCTGCAAAAAGCCCGCGCCGGTCAGGATTTTGAAACGCTTTATAAAAAATATGCCAAAAATAAAAAAGGCCCGAAGGGACGATTTAAACTGGCTTATCAAACGCCGACATCGATTTACAAAGAAGTGACGGCAGCGGCATTCAATGCCGGCCCGCACAAGATTGTCGGGCCGGTCAACGCCAAAACGGGGTACTTCGTGGTCAAAACCGGTGAATTTGTTGATCAAAAAATCCGTCCGTTTGAATCGATTAAAAGTTCGGTCCGAACCGCGTTGATCAATCAAAAACGAAGAGAACGCCGCGAGGCATTGATGAAGGAAATTCGTCAAAAAGTTGCTGTCAATATCAACGAAAAGGTATTGAAAAGCCTGGGATAAACGACGGGAATTCAGGTTATGATAAATATGATAAAAAAAATGGTCTTCGGTGTGCTCATATTGTTGCTGGCCGCATGCGGCGATAAAAAACCAATGCCCAATGAAATTGTCGCGAAAATAGGCGCGGCCTACCTGACCCGCGATGTTGTTATGCAGTTGCTGCCGGAAAATCTAACGGGGGACGAGCGGGACTATTTTATCAAGCGGATTGTCGAGCAGTGGCTGGATAATCAGGCGCTGGCATTAGCGGCGAGGGACGCCGGTTTGCCGCTTAATCAGCGCGACCAATTTTATTTGCAAAATCTCGGAGCGGAAATGCAGGCAAATCACCTGCTTGAAAGTAAAATTCGCAATGATTTCAACGTTACCGACAGTGAAATAGCGGATTATTACGCGGCGAATTCCGAACAATTCAAACGCGACAAAGCCGAAGTGCATTTGATTCATTTGTTTTTTGAAAAACCCGACCGGGCAATCGTCAAAGAAATTCGTAAAAGCAAAGATTTGATGAAAGTTATCAAATCAAATTACCTCGATCTGCAGATTAACCGTGCGGTGGAACCCAATGGCGATTTGGGTTATGTCGCGCTTGAGCAGTTGCGTCCCGAGTATCGAAAAGCGATTCGCGGGAAAAAAAACGGCATTATTTATGGGCCGATCCGCACGAAGCAGGGAACCCACTTTTTACAGGTCATCGACCGGCAGCCGGCCGGCTCGATCCGCAAAATCAGCCAGGTGCGCAACGAAATTGTCACACTTTTAAATGCTGCCAAGCGGGAACGGCGCATCAAAAAATATAAAGAAACCATGAGAAAACAATATCATGCGGAAACATTTTATCAAAATATTCTTTAAAAGGAAGTGGCAAGCGTTTACAGGCGCTTTTTGGTAGATTTTTAGTGTTTGTGTAGCTCTAACAGCTTTAGAAGCGCATCCGCACTTTCGTACAGTCCAAAAACGTCTTTGTTCTTTTGTCTTGATACAAAAGAACCAAAAAATCAAGGCGGAATTAAACTCGACGCCCAAAAAACGGGCGTCTCAGACAGAAATTCCGCCAAAAACAAACAACCGGATCAATCAAATGGTAATACACCCGGCATTGTGTTTTCCAAAATATTGATGCTACACAAATACGATTTTTAATTACTAATCAGCCCACGAAATAAACGAAATAAACGAAAAGGGTAAAAAATCTTTTTTTGTGTTTTTTTATCCCATTGGTAGAATAAATATTCAAACGATCAAATTTCCATACACGGATGACACACGAAATATTCAAATATCCTTTTCGAATCTTTAGTATATTTAGTGGGCTGAAATAGATACGATTTTTATTAAAAAAATGATAAAGAGAGGATTATGACACGAATAATTTTTATTTGGATAACGTTGCTCACCCTGTTTTTGGCGCCGTCGATAAACGCGCAACAGCTAATCGACCGCATTGCGGCGGTTGTGGGGCCTGAAATTATTTTGGAATCCGAATTGCAAACCCTGATCACCCAATACGGGTTGCAAAACCGGGTAAATCCATACAAGGACCCGGTTTTGCTGCAACGCCTCAAAAAGGATATGCTGCAACGAATGGTTGATGAAAAATTGCTGCTGATCAAAGCCGAGGAAGACACCATCACGGCGGATGAGGAGCGGGTTGATCAAATTTTGAATCAGCAAATTAACACCTTTATTCAGCAAATTGGATCGCAGGAAAAATTGGAAGAATATTACGGAAAACCGGTTGCGCTCATCAAAAAGGATTTTCGGGAGCAAGTCGCCAATCGCCTGATTATCGATCAACTGCGCGGCAGAAAATTTCAAGGGATAACCGTTTCCCGCCGGGAGGTGGAAAATTTTTTCAAACAATACCAGGATAGCCTTCCGAAACAGGAAGAAACCGTGGATATTTCGCATATTTTGATACAGATAAAACCCAGCGAAGAAAGCACGCGGGAAGCGCTCGCTAAAATTCACAATATTCAAAAGATGCTCCAGGACGGCCAGGATTTCAGTGAATTAGCGGCTAAATATTCCCAGGATCCCAGCGCAAAAATGAACAAAGGCGACCTGGGCTGGACCTCCCGCGGTGATTTTGTGCCGGAGTTTGAGCAGGCCGCGTACGCGTTGAAAACCGGCGAAATTTCCGATGTTGTGCAATCCCAATTCGGTTTTCATATCATTCAACTGTTGGATCGCCAGGGCGAAAAAATACACACCCGGCACATTTTGATCCAACTTCAACCCACCGCGGATGATGAGCAGCGCGTAGTGGAAAAATTAAAAGAAATTCGTCAAAAAATTCTCGACGGCGAGGCAACCTTCGAGGAAATGGCCTTAAAATATTCTGATGATCCGAATGTTCAGCAGGATAAAGGCCATTTGGGTGATTTTGCAGTGAATAATTTCCAGGTGAAACAATTTGGCGAAGCGGTTAAAAATCTGAAAATCGGTGAAATATCAGAACCTTTCAAAACGGATTTCGGCTATCATATTCTACAATTAAACGGCACAAAGGCAGCGCGAACCCTGAGCCTGGAAAACGATTGGCAGCAAATCGAGCGCTTTGCCATTGATTTCAAAAGCAACAAATCTTTTTCGGAATGGCTTGCTAAATTACGTGCAGAAATTCCGGTTGACATCAAGATTCAGATTTAAGTCAAAATACAAAAGCCGTAGCAATTCAAATTCCGCGGCTCCTGTTTTTATCAAAGATCGGTTGAACAATTCAATCGATCTTGATTTTTTTACAGCAGTTCGGTATCTTCTTTGGCGCCAGCTTGTCACCGCTATTCATGCCGTTTAAAGTAGTGTCATGGCGCGCCATGACACTACTTTTTGATTACTCGTTCCACGTGGCGCATCGAACGAGCAACCTTTGGTGGAAAATTGATCGTATAAAATTTTCCGAAAAAAGTGTAAAAAATGAATACTATTTCTCAAAAATTTTTAAAGCCGTTGGCTATTTTGCTGCTTTTTTCATTGCCGCTTGCCGCGCAATTTCCGGCGCCGCCGCAATTGTTTGGCAATCCGCTCAGCCCGCGAATTGCCAATTACGACATTGTGGTCAGGCTCGACACGAAAGAGAATCTGCTGCACGGCAAGGAAATCCTGACCTGGAAAAATACAGCTTCGCGGCCCGTTTCCGAGCTGCAATTTCATTTGTATTTGAATGCCTTCCGCAACAGCGAATCCACGTTTATGCTGGAAAAAGGGCGGCGATTTCGCGGCTTTGGAGACAGCGAGGAAAACTGGGGCTATTCAAACATTAACCGGATGGTTTTGCTGCCGGCGGCCAAATCCGCGCGGGATGTCCGAATGATTCACCGGCTGGCCAACGCGCCCGCCAACGCTTTGCCCGGACTTGATTTAACCGCGGCGATGCGTTTCATCCACCCGGATAACCCGGCGCACATTCACGATAAAACCGTGCTGCAGGTTCGCCTGCCGCAGCCGCTTGGGCCGGGTCAGTCCCTTTCAATGTTCATTGATTTTACCGCAAAACTGCCGGCGCCGCCCTACGCTCGCACCGGCGCAAAGGACGAATTTTATTTCGCCGGGCAATGGTTTCCCAAAACCGGGGTGTTTACTAACGCGGGATGGAATTGCCATGAATTTCACACCAATTCCGAGTTTTTCGCGGATTTTGGGGTTTACAATGTCTGGATCACGGTGCCGGCGGAGAATCTCGTCGGCGCAACCGGCGTTCGGGTCGGCGAACCACAAATCAATGACGACGGCACGACCACGCATTTTTATCACGCCGAGGATGTGCACGATTTTGCCTGGTCAACCAGCCCGGATTTCGAGGAATTTACCGGGAAATCCCAGGATGTGGACATTCGCGTGCTGATGCAAAAAGACCACGTTTCCCAGGGCATTCGCCATGTCGAGGCGACTAAAGTTGCCGTGGCGTATTTTCAGGATTTTTTCGGCGATTATCCCTATCCCAATATCACCGTCATCGACCCGCGGCGTGGCGCAAGCGAAGTGGGCGGCATGGAATATCCCACCCTTTTTACGGCGGGGACGGCTTACGGATTGCCGGAGAACATTCATTGGGTGGAATTGGAAATCATCCACGAATTCGGGCATAATTACTGGCAGGGCATGGTGGCGTCGAATGAATTTGAAGAAGCGTGGCTGGATGAAGGCATCAACACCTATTCGGACATGATGATTATGAATCGCCAGTACGGCCCGCGCGGCGACGGGATTGATTTTCTCGATTTTGACCTCAACGATTTTCAAATGCGACGCCTGGAATATCTTTTCAGACCGACTTCAGACCCCATGCTCCGCAACGCCTGGGAATACGCCTCCAACGGCAGCTATGCGATCAATGCCTACAGCAAGCCGGGCATTTTGCTGACTTCCCTGCACAATTACCTGGGCGAAGAAACCATGCAGCGCGTGATGCGAACGTATTTTCAACGCTGGAAATTCAAACATCCCCGCTCGCAGGATTTTGTGAAGATTGTCAATGAAGTTTCCGGGCAAAATTTCAGCGATTTTTTCAACCAGGCATTTTACACGCCGGCAGCGCTGGATTACGCAATTACGCGGATTTACAATCGTCGGCACGTTCGCGGGGCCGGCATCGATTTTGAATTTTCCGCCGACAGCGGCGAAGTGTTGGTCGCCAAACCGGATACCGCTTTTCAGCCGGATTCAACCGTTGCACCGCCGCTTTTTGAAAGCGGATTCACGGTCCGGCGCAACGGCGATTTCAAATTTCCCGTGGAAATCGAAGCGGTTTTTGAAAACGGCGAAGCGATCCGTGAGCAGTGGGACGGCAAGGATTTATGGAAAAAATTTCGCTATTTAAAACCGGTGAAAATCGTATCCGCAATGGTTGACCCGGATAGTAAAATGGTCATGGACATCAATTACACCAACAATAGCCGCACGTTTGCCCCGAAAAATCTCGGCGTCAACAAGCTTTCGGCGCGGTGGCTGTTTTGGACGCAATTTCTGATGGATCAGCCGGAAATTTTGAACCTGCTGACCATATTTTCTCCGTAGCGGGTAGTGATTCAGCCGCTGGTTTTCACTAATAAACGCGGATAATTTTTGAATAAGTAACTGACCCCAAAAACGACCTGTTATTGACAAAAATGATTAACGACAAAATAATTGAGGGATATTATTGTTTTTAATCATTTTGCCATCAATTATTTTGTCTGAATTTAAATGTAAAATAATATGGTATTTGCGAATTTAAAAGCCGGTTTTCAGCGGATGTGGGCGAATAAACGCATCGTGCTGATATTTTACCTGGCCAGCCTGTTTTTCGGCTTTGCCTTTATGCTGCCGCTGCGCGGGATGCTGAAAAGCTTCGTTGGTAACAGTTTGATCAGCGGCCAGCTTGCCGGCCCCTTGAATATCGATGTGCTGTCGGAATTTATCGTAAACAATCGCGGTTTTACCAGCATGACCGCGGGAATGTTTCCCTTTCTGTTTGCCCTTTACGGGCTGACCGGCTTATTTTTATCCGGCGGCGCGTTTGCTGTTTTCGACCTGGAAACCACCGATTCCGCCAAACGATTTTGGGGCAATTCCGCCTATTTTTTCGGACGATTTTTCCGCCTTTTTTTATACACGATCCCGCTTTTTTTACTGTTTTTGTTTATTCCAACGGGATTGAGCGCGCTGCAAAAACTAATTTTTGGGGCTGATCCGCCGGAATACATCGCCTATTGGGGAAAATGGGCGCGAATCGGCCTGCGTTATTTCGGTCTGGTCATCGGCTTTCTCATTTTGGATTATGCCCGGATTATCACGGTTTTTCGGGATGAAAAAAAAATGCGTTCGGCGATTGCCGGCGGGATTCGTTTCGTGTTCGGCAATTTCCGACGCACGTTTACCCTCATTTTTGCCTTTTGGCTGATCGGCTTGATTGCCCTGCTCGTTTACAATCCTGTTTCCGATCTACTCGCCGCCGCGAATACCGGATTTGTGATCGCGATGATTTTGGCGCAGCAGCTTTTTATGTTTTTCCGCATGACGCTGAAACTGGCGCTGTGGGGCGGGGAGGTGAGTTTGTTCAAAGGGTTGGCAGCTTCTCCCGAACCGGAAGAATCCGATGGTGACGTATGGGCTGAAGAGCGTGAGGCGAAGGGTGAAAAGTGAAGGGTGATGGATAATTGTCAATAAATAATGGACAATTAACGATTGACCATGGACGAATATACTTTGCACGGTTAATTCCGAATAAGTCGGGATCACTTCATATACTTTCGGTGTTTGGGTGTTTCGGTATTAAAGTAAAAACAAAACTTTAGCTCCGAAACACTTCAACATTCCGTTTCTTGCAAAAAGTAAAATTTTTGACCGTGCACAGTATAACATGCACAAACCTCAACGGGCTTAACGCTCGCTCATCAATACAGCATTTAACCGTTTGACGCCGATTTTTAAGCGATCCGGGTTTTCCCCGGCAAAGCAGAGGCGGATGTAATCGCTGAAATTTTTGCCGAAATCCTTGCCCGGGGCAATGGAAACGCCGCTGTCTAAACATTCATCGACAACCTGCCAGTAATCCCGCCCCTTGAGCACATCTTTGATCGAAAAAAACAGGTAATACGCGCCTTCCGGGACGATGTGGGGCGCGCGCAAATTGCGGATAAAAATATCGCGAAGTTCATGGCAATGTTGGACAAAATCGCCGCCCCATTGCTTGCGCTGCTTTACCGGCTCGACCAGCATCTGCTGCGCCAGCGTGGAGGGGCTGTAAAGCTGGTGCACCAGCATTTTGTTCAGATTTTTCAGGGTTTCCTCCGGCGCGGCAACATAACCCAACCGCAATCCCGCGAACATATACACTTTGGAAAACGTGAAAATTGACAGCGTCCGCGCAAACATTTCCGGCAAGCTGGCCGGCGAAATATGTTCGTGTCCGTCAAAGGTCATCCCGTCATACGCCTCGTCGGAAATCAGCCAGAGCCGGTGTTTTTTTGCCAGTGCGGCGATCTGTCCTAATTGCTCGCGGTTGAGCACCTTTCCGCTGGGATTATTCGGCGAATTGAGATACAATGCTGTGGTTTTCGGCGTCACGAATTGCTCGATATAATCAAAAATATTCAGCGATGCATTTTCATAGAGCTGGGTGTAAAAGGGAATTTCCACCGGAATGCCGCCGGCCACGCGCACCATTCCCAAAAAAAACGGCCAGCAAGGCGTCAACACCAACACTTCCTCGCCGGGATTCACCAGGCTCATCATGCTGACATTCAGCGCGTTGGATGCGCCGCAGGTCATCATAATGTCGCCGGACCTGACGGGCAGGCAGTTGTCTTCGCTGAGTTTTTCCGCCAGTGCCTGACGAAGTTCGGCAATGCCCAGCGTGTTGCAGTAGCGATTGAAATAGGGATGCGTTTGCAAAAATTTTTCATCAATCGGCAGGCGGTACGGCGGCGGCAAATACGAATCGCCGATGTGCAGCTTGATCATGTCATCGCCTTTTTCGCGCATTTTCGGGAGAAATTTTTCAAACACAGAGCCGGAAAGCGCATTCAAACGATCAGCAAATTTTGGAAACCTCGGCATGATTTATGTCCTGGTTTTGAGTGAACTAAAGTGATCTAAAATGACTAAAGTCGAAAGTGATCAAAGTAACTCGGTAAATTTTTACGCTCCACGCTCCACGCCCCACGCTCCACGCTCCACGCCCCACGCTTTACGAGTTTTCGCTCTTCGCTCCTCACCCTTCATCCTTCAGTTCGTTCGATATCAACTGTTTAAGCATTTCTTTCGCCGCAGTAAACGCCTTCGCCCGGTGGCTGATGCGATTTTTAACTTCGGCGCCAAGCTCTGCAAATGTTTGGGAATATCCATCGGGGATAAACAGCGGATCGTAGCCAAATCCGGCTTCGCCACGCGGCGCGCGAATGATTTTTCCGCGCACAATGCCTTCCACTGTTTTTTCAAAATCCGGCGTCACGATGGCCACGACACAGCGGAATTGCGCGCTGCGTTTCGCTTCCGGCATATTCTGCAATTCCCGGAGCAATTTGGCGTTATTCGCCGCCGCGCTTTTGGTTTCACCGGCAAATCGCGCGGAATAAATGCCCGGCGCACCGTTCAGCGCATCGACCTCCAGCCCGGAATCATCCGAAAGCGTGATCAAATTCGTTTTTTGAAAAACGGCGCGGGCTTTGAGCAAGGCGTTTTCCGCAAAAGTATCGCCTGTTTCCTCAATGTCCGGGATGTCCGGAAAATCCGCTAATGAGCGCAGGCGAACCGGCATATCTTTCATAATTTCAGCAATTTCCACAACTTTGTGCCGGTTTTTTGTCGCCAGAATAATATCGATCATTTTTGCCCCTCGCTTGATTCGGGATTTAACAATTCCAGATACCCAAGCGACTGCGGCTGATCTAAAAATTCACTGAGCATTTCCACAATCTCCGCCAGATTTTTTTCCGCTTCAGGGCGGGCGCATTGATCGGAGATGACCGACTCAAATTCCAGAAACCATCCCAAGGCAGCGACTTTGTCCAAATGGATTCGCACGTTTTTATACCAATACAAATCGCGTAATTTTACCACTTCCGCGCGAATGCCATATTTTTCGGATAAATCGGCAACCGTTGCCGCGACATTTTCGACCGGGGAAATGTGGTAATCACTGACGCGCGGATTTGCGGCGTCGGGGCGAAAATATTCGATTA
>CAYVDX010000080.1:0-10055 GCA_964450485.1 uncultured Calditrichaceae bacterium | reverse complement strand
TAATCATTCTGCCCTTAATTATTCTGCCAAAAAACGTATTTATGAATTCATCAGGATGAAAGCCGTTTGCGACAAAACTACTTTCAACGTACTCAATTTTTCCGATGATTTCAAAAGTCATTCATACCTTGCAAATTATACTAAAAATTTAATTTGCAATCGAGCAACTTCCTCAAGCATTATTACGATTTTTTAACCGAACTGCCGCCACAATAGCCAACAGCCCCAGAAACGTCAACCCGCCGTATTTAGCCATCGACCCGGCCGGCGAGGGCTGATCCATCGGTTCCAGGTAAATATGATACCACGCGGTGACGCCGCGTTTGTTGCCGCGTTCACGATTAAAACCGTCCCACACGGAAAATGCGATGGGCAGGAATTGTCCCTGGGAAAAAGACAGGCCATTCTCTTTTTTCCGGCTTCGTTTAAAAATGACGGTCCATTGCCCCTGGTCAAAATTTGAATAAAGCGCCAGGTTTTCATTGCCCGCTTCAATATTTTTGCTGCCTTTTCCGATAAAAAACATCGGCGTATCTTTTGCTAAATCGGCAAACCAGATGTCCATGGGGTTTTTACTGTCGCCGAACAAAAAATACGGTTTCTCAGCGCCTTCGGGCATCCGTGAGGGCAGCAGAATTGCGGCTGCGTCAGAATACGGCGATGGAGAAGTGTCCGCCGCCGCGTGATTGTCTTCGGCTTCATCGACAGTCATTAACAGGCTGTTCTCTCCGGACGTTTCCGCGCTCATGTCGTGCCAGGTAAGCATGATGGCGATATCGTTTTGGTTGTAAACGGCATTCACTTCGATGGCATTAACGCCCGGAAAAAAGGCGCGTCCCGGCTCAATCACCTGTCCGGCAACCGGGAAAAAGGCGTCCGGGGTATCCTCAAACAATGCGCGTCCCTGGCTGACGTCCAATTCTTCATCCGTCCCCCGGGCAATCACGGCAATTGAATAATTTGGCCCATCGGAGCGCCGCAGGGAGTAAACATAATCGACCAATGCCCACTGATCTTCCGGCGGTTGAATATTGTATGCCGGCATGGGCGAACCATCCAGGCCGGTGGTAAAGGTGCGAAAAATATCCGCTCGCGTGCCGCCGCCGCGAAACGTCCACGGCTTGGTTAAATCCGCCGGGCGAATCGGAATTTCCCATTGATCTTTCAGGGTCGGCCCGGATTTGCCATCGCCGCGGCCGAGGTTGCCGTGGCAGTCAACACATTGATTTTCCTCAAAAACGATCCGCCCCCGTTTCGCCGATTCATCCGACCAGGCCGGTGGATCGGGCAATTCCACGGGCACGGCTTCGCTGCTGTATTCCTTAAAATCGTCCTCGGCAAATGTTTTGATATAAAAGGCTAAATTATCGAGTTCTTTATCGCTAAAATTTTTCCAGGCCGGCATCCCGGTATAGGGCATGCCATGAGTGATGCTGCGTTTAATGTCCTCGTGAGTGGGCAGTTGCCCGTTCTCGGTGGTGCGAAATTTGAAGGTCGCGGAAGTAAAATTGCGAGGTTGCGGCCGGAAGTGTGATTTGGCGACACTCTCGGCATCGCCATTGTAGCCGTGGCATTGCGCGCATTTTGCGTCGTAGATTTTTTTGCCGGCTGCCCGCTGTTCGTCGGTCCCCAACACATCTTCCTGAGCGAAGCCGCTAAACGAGAAAAGCGAAACCGCTGTAAAAGCGAATATGACTAACGTTTTCAATGCGCCTCCTCCTTTGCACGTGGTTTTTGACCGGTAAATTCGTACATAAAAAGAATCACGTCCCAAATTTCATCTTCATCCAAAAATTTTTCCCAGGCCGGCATTGCCGACGCCCAGGGCGTCGATTCTTCCGGCAATCCCGGGCCGCCTTTGGCGATTCTCCAAAAAAGATAGGTTTCCTGTAACATCGCGATCGTCGTGGGATCCTGAAAATTGGCCGGAATCGGATCAAATGCGTGCGCAAAAATGCCGTCGCCTTCCATGTTGTCGCCGTGGCAAAACACGCAATTTTGATAATAAACCTTGCGCCCGTTTTGCAAATGCTCGCTAAATGCCGCCGGATCGCTCCCCTTGAGCGGACGAAAGGGATTATCGTCTTCCACTAAATTGATTTTTTTGCCTTTGAAGGTAATCTCAACCGGCGGCGGCGGGTGAATGGTTCGCCCCTGGATCGGCGGCTGGGGCGTTTTTGTGGCGTTTGCGTATATGTTATAGGCCACGAACGAAGGAACGCCTAATACAAAAAGAATGAGTGGAATGGTATATTTTTTATCCGTCAAAAACGTGAAAATGCCATCTTTTGCTGTTTGCAAATAATCGGTGCTGGCGGATAAATACGCCAACAGGGCAATCGTAATAATCGACATAAACATCCCGATGATTGACGCGGGCAGCGGGGGATCGATCCCGTATTTTAAAAGCACCCAAAGCCCCAGCCACCAGGCAATCATCCATCCCAGGATATTCAGCTTTGTAAACCGTAACGCAAAAAGAACAACAACGACAGATATGACAACAATTACATTCATGGCTCAATTCCCCTTTAAAGATGCTAAATAATCCACCAGGGTATTCAAATTTTTAACAGACACTTGATCGTAAAAGTTACCGGCTTTTAAGGTTGCGCCCATCACGCCGGCGGGAAAACCGGCGGCAACCTTGGCGTCCGGTTCCAGAATTGATTCAGCAATGTCCGCACGGCTCAAGCGCTTTCCGACATCGTAAAGGCTTGGGCCGACCAGCCGGGCGGGCGTATCGATACTGTGGCAGGTGGCGCAGGCGTATTTTGAAATCATGCCCGGCCCGTCTAAATTTTCAGCGGCAGCCGGGGCGGCGGGCGGCGGCGCGGCGGCGGCGGCCGGCGCTTCGCCGTAATGCGCGTGGCGGGTTTGCATCGTCACCGTGGGCGTGCCGCCCTGGGATTGCAGGTAGGCGATTACCGTCAAAATTTCATCATCATTTAACGCAATTGGCGGTTTGGAAATGACGGGCATGCCTTTTAAAAATCCCGGAACGATAAATTTACCCGGTTCGTAAAGCGATTCCGCTAAATAATCGACGTCGCTCATGCCCGGCTTGCGTGAGCCGGCCACCGCGCCAACCTGGTGTAAATTCGGAAAACGCCCGCCCGGCAGCCCGTGACACTGGGTGCAGGTTCCCTTTCCATTGACAATTTCCTCGCCGATTTTTACCATTTCGTCGGTTGTTAAATCCGGACGAATCTTTAACTCTTTCGGTGGATAGGTAATCTTTTGCGGCACCTGCTGACCCACGTACCAATAAAAAGAGGTTACCAGAATGGTAAAGATAAAAATTGTCACAGCATTTTTCATGCGCCCGCCTCCTTTGCAAGTCCGAATGCATCGCCGGAATCATGCACGTCAGCATTTCCGGCGGATAAAGCGTCTGTTTGAGTTTCCCATTTTTTCTTGCCGGAAAGACCGGATAGCCAAAAGACAATGGCAATAAAGCTAAAAAAGATCAGCACCGTTACGGATACAACGCCTGCGGCAAAACCCAAAGTCGGGGTAAAAGCGTCGGGGGAAGTATCTTTCATGACGCCGTAAACATGCCAGTGCTGCCGCAACCCGGCGCGCACGTAGCCCATCAAGCCCATCAGCCAGGTGAAAGTGATAGCCAGAAAAAACAAGGCATATTGCGCCCGCGGCTTGACCTGCCCCCATCTGATTTTTCCGCGAAACTTCGCATTTTTGAACATGAAAACATCGATAACCGTCACGGAAATCATGGCAAATAAAACCGATAGCACTTGCGGCACGGAAAGCCCGATTCGCACTTTTGCTTCCACGAAATATCCGTAAACACCTAAAAAAATGACAAAAATTATCACCGAGGCGAAAATGAAAAACTGGATGGCGTTTCCCGTTTTTGCCCAGGAAACCGTGGGTTCCTTATTGCCCCGCCGATAAAGCAAAAAACTGATATAAGTCGTTAAAATGAGGATGTTTACAGCGGTGTTTTTTGCAGACATTACGCCCAAGACACCCAGCATGGGATGATGCGCGCCGCCCATTGCCCGCGCCTCTTCCACGGACGCGACCAGCGAATGCGGGGTTGCCCACACGATAAAGCAGAGGGCAATTGCACCCAGTAGATATTTGATAAATTTGCGAAATCTTTCCGCGCCTTCGATGCGCTCCATGCTCACCCAAAGGTAATAATTCGCGCCTAAAAACAAGTTACCAATCAGAACGGCCTGAATGATAAAAAGCCAGGAAAAAGTGCCGCCCATCAGCACGATGCCGAGGCTTTGGGAATACGCATAAATTTCTTTTCCCAACCAATACCCGGCGAACGGCAGCGGCAAAAATGCGCTGATCGCCACAAAATTGCCGATATAGCCCATCCAATCGTAATGCGCTTTTTCCGCTTCGGTTTTTGCGCCCAAAAATTTAAACGCCCCGTACGCCGCGGCAATCGAGCCGCCGAATGCGATGTTGGCGATAAATCGATGCACGTTGATCGGCATCCAGGTGAAATTGTTGATGGCGTCCCAGGTGCTGATGAGCGCCCCGGTTTCCGTAACGCCGTTGGGCGAATTCATAAACGTCAGCCAGGCGTTGGCAATAAACATAATCATCGTGCCCACAATATTCAGCCCGACGCCCAGCGCGAGATGTACTTTCGGAGAAAATTTTCCCCAGCCATAGTAATAGGCGTATAAAAATCCCGCTTCCAGAAAAAAGAGAAGTACGTACGGAAAATACGTCCAGCTAAAAACAGTCATCAGGTAGTTGGTAAGTTTGGGATAAAGAATGACCAGCATAAAGGTCAACAAAGCACCCAGCGAAGCTGTGAATGAAAACGAGGTGGAAAGCAGCTTGGTAAATTCATACGCCAAGTGGTCGTAGCGTTCATCTTTTGTATAATAACCGATAAATTCGATGATCAGCGCAAACATGGGAACCGCCAACACAAATGCCGCGAACATCAGGTGTAACTGCGCGACGACCCATATCGCCACCCGGCTGCCGACGACGGGAAAAGCGCGATATTCAACGTCTTTTGCCGTATTCACGTCCGGTGCATTTTCCAGGGCCGCGACCGCTTCCGGGCTGTTTTTAGCGATTTCGCGTTCAATCGACCAACTGTCCCATAAATTGTCCAGCGTGACCCACAATGCAGCAATCGCAATGAGTGTAATTATCCAAAAGATAATATTGCGGTTCTTCATGAGCTTATCCTTTTTCTGTTCAAAACCTTGTTGAAATTCCCGACAGTATCCTCCAAACAATACCCTTGTCTGAATGTAACATTTTATCGAAAACAATTGGGAAAAATACGGGGTTTAAAAATGACCAACCAGTGAACGGCTTAATGACCTTTACGACACCCTTATCCATGAAAAAAGTAGGTAACCTAAGATATTCAACGATATAAATGATTTTAAATCAAGTAAGACAACCGGAAATGCTAAAGGTTCATCTGTTTTTCAGGTAATACGTATTATTTCAGTATTTTGCCATTATGCCATTGTTGGGGATAATTATAATACTTTTAAATGAAATTGTCAAAATTAATTTTGACATTTAACGCTTTTTGCCGGAAACTCATCAAAAATTCAAAAACATGCCGCAATTTTTGCTTTCATGTTTCGTTTTTTTTTTTTATAATAAATTTATAATTGGCATTTTTTCGACATTCAAACGACACAGGGTCAACCTCCAATCTAAAGGAGTCAAGTTATGGCATTACGGTATATATATCTTCCCATTATTGCAGGATTCATTGCTACAATCGGCATTACCACGGTGTTGTGGGTCATCGACAAAATCGGTTGGACAAAGGCGGATATGGTCCGTGCGGTCGGAAGCATGTTTACCAAATCTTATGAAAATGCGCTTAAAGTCGGGCTGATTATTCATTTTGTTGCCGGCATCGTCATTTCAGCCGTCTATTTACATATTCTCAGCATCCTGCAACTGACAGACATCGTTGCAACGACATTTGTCGGCGGCATTATTGGTTTTATTCACGGCTTTGCCTTTAGTTTTGTGATGGTAATTGTCGCGGAGCAGCACCCTGTCGAAGAATTTCAAGAAGCAGATTTTCACGTGGCGGTCGCGCATGTCGTGGGACATATTACCTACGGTCTGATCATCGGCGCGCTTTTCGGCCTTTTTGCAATGGCCGGTATTGATCTCAGCCCGGCAATTTGATGTTTTTATCCTGAATAAACCAACCGTAAAAGGAATGACAGCATGAGCGTATTAAAAATGATCATCGCTGATGACCGGCATTATGTCTGCGGGGAGCCGCATGGCAGCACCGCCAACCTGATTTACGCAGCTTGCGCCAAAAATCCCGGCAGCCTAAATGAACTCGACGCCGTAATCGGGGAATTTGGGGAGAGGCGGCGGTTGCAAGCCGATTTTGGATGGGCCGCATCCCTCGACTTCACGCCGGTGGACGCCGGGCTGATCATCATCGACCTGGCCAAGAAATGGATTTTTGCGGAAGATACTTATTTCGGCGCATCGCGTCGCGGAAGTTACCACCCGGTTGAACCGGACGCGCGGAGTTTTGCGTATGAATTCTCCAAAAAATGGCATTTTGTCTCCGAGGCAAAATGGTTTAACTACCTGTTCAGCTGCGATCTTCAGCCCTTCTTCAAACGCGGAATGACGGATGCCAAAATGACCGAAACAGAAGCGATTCCGAAAGAAAATTTCGCGGGCGAACCAGCGCTGCCGTGGGAAGATGGGGTTGAATTATTAGCGTCATCACCCGTGGATTCAGATGATGAACCCTTTGATGACGAAGCGGAAACATGGGATGAAGGCATGGCGGATATCCATATCAAATATGCCAACCGCTTCGTTGAACTGATGGACTTTGAACCGCAAAACGATGTGGAGGCGCGCGATTTGCAAACGCTGGAGCATATTCTCCGTTACGAACAACAGGCTGACATTTGCCAACATCAGATCAAAAAAGCGCGGGAAGAGATTTTCGCGTTGCAAATCGAATTGCAGGCGGCTGAAAATTTGTGGAAACGAACCGCCGAGCCGCGTTGGGAACGGAAATTCGCTCATTTTCAACTATTGATCAAGCAACGGGAAAAACACATCGCCGGCGTGACGGGTAAACAAGATGAAACAACGGCGATGGCCGCGGAGTTTCGCACCCTGGGATCATCCGGAAAATTTCACGAAGCGTTGAAATCGTGGCGGGACGAAGACTGATTTGCCGCTCAATTGTTGATCAAAGACCAAAAATACATTGACTTTATTTAACCTGAATGGTTAAGGCATAACAAAATGAGCGCAAAAGAATGGTTTTCTCAAAAATTACAAACATTAGAAAATGATGTTGAGTTTCTCACCTACAAAGCGAACCTGAATTTTACTGAGAATATGCTAAAGATATTGAATGAAAAAGGTGTCAAACATGTAAATAAATATCTTGCGGAAAAACTGAATTGCAGCCCGGCTTATGTAAGCAAATTATTAAACGGCAATCCGAATCTTACGATAAAAAAGATGACTAAAATAGCCCTGATCTTAGACCATGAGCTTCAGATAAACTTGGTTTCGATGCCATCAACAAATGCTAAAAAGAGCGCGGCAAAAGACAAAACGCTTGTTAACGCCAAAAAGAATCGCCGTTCCGCCAAAGCAAAATCTTTACAACGAAGAGAGAAAATTCAATTGTAACATGAACGCAGAAATATAAAACGATTTTTTGTGACTCTGCCTTTCACTTGCATCTTTTTCCACCAACCCTCCAACTTAAATCCCACAAAAATCTTGTAAAACCACCGTTGCCGTTCTATTTTTATTTGCCTGAAAACAGAGATGCTTACACGATGAGCGCTGTTTGCCGATGCTAAGATTGAAAGCATAATTTATCATAACACATTCAGTCGTTGAACAATGAGGGAAAGAATGAAAACGTCCAAGCAAATTCGCCGGGAATTTATCGAATTTTTTAAAAAATATGATCATACATTTGTGCCGAGCGCGCCGGTGGCGCCGCAAGATGACCCGACCCTGCTGTTTACCAATGCGGGGATGAATCAATTCAAAGATGTGTTTTTGGGAGCCGGAACCCGCCCGTACCATCGCGCGGTGAATTCTCAAAAGTGCATTCGCGTGAGCGGAAAGCACAATGATTTGGAAGAAGTGGGGCACGACAATTACCATCACACCTACTTCGAGATGTTGGGCAACTGGTCATTCGGCGATTATTTTAAAAAAGAAGCCATTGCCTGGGCGTGGGAACTGTTGACCGAGGTTTGGCAAATCCCCAAAGAACGGCTTTACGCCACGGTTTTCGGCGGCGATAAAACCGACGGACTGGACGCCGACGCCGAAGCGGAAACGCTTTGGAAGACAGTCACGGACATCGACCCGGCGCACGTTTTGCGCTGCGGCAAAAAGGATAATTTTTGGGAAATGGGCGAAACCGGCCCCTGCGGCCCCTGCTCGGAAATCCACATCGATATGACGCCGGATCTTACCGGCGGAAATTTGGTGAACGGCGACAGCCCGGAAGTCATTGAAATCTGGAACCTGGTTTTTATTCAATACAACCGGCAAACCGGCGGAAAACTGCATCCGCTGCCGCAAAAACACGTGGACACCGGCATGGGCTTTGAACGGATCGTTCGCGTGCTGCAAGGCGTTTCCTCAAATTATGACACGGATATTTTTCAACCGATTTTGACGCATATCAGCGAACTCGTCAATCTTAAATACGCGGATATTTCCAAAGAACAGCAGATCGCCTTCCATGTGCTGGCCGATCATCTTCGCATGTTGACGTTCTCCATCAGCGACGGGGCGATGCCCTCAAACGAGGGGCGCGGTTATGTGCTGCGCCGGATTTTACGCCGTGCTTCCCGCTACGGGCGGAAACTGAACATGCACGAGCCGTTTCTTTATCGAATTGTGCCGGCTGTGGCGGCGGTAAATGGCGAAGCGTTTCCGGAAATTGTGGAAAAACAGGCGTTTGTGATGGAAATTATCAAATCCGAAGAGGAGAGTTTTAACAAAACGCTGGATCGCGGGTTGGAGATTTTTAACGCTATTGCCGGCAATTTGCAAAAATCCGGGCAGAAGGAAATCCCCGGCGACGATGCTTTTAAATTATACGATACCTACGGTTTTCCGGTGGATTTAACCCGGGTGATGGCGGAAGAAATCGGCATGACCGTTGATGAGAAAGGGTTCGCCGCCGCCATGGAAAAACAGCGTGAACGGGCCCGCAAAGCCGGTAAATTTTCTGTAAAAACCGAGGCTTCGGACGATTGGACGATCCTCAGCCCGGCAAAAGAGACGACATTTTCCGGTTATGAAAATGACGATCTGCGCACGAAAATTCATAAATTCGCCAAACGAAACGGGCAATATCACATTGTGTTAACAGAAACACCGTTTTACGCGGAATCCGGCGGGCAGGTTGGTGATAAAGGCAAAATTATCGGCGATAATTTTGAGCTTGAAGTGATTGACACCCAAAAACAGGGCGGCGAAAATGTCTGTATTTGCCGGGCGGACAAACCGGTGCAAATCAAAAACCCGGACGTGCGCGCCATTGTTGACATGCGTTTGCGAAAGCCGACCACTTATAATCACACCGCAACCCATTTGCTGCAAGCGGCGTTGCGAAAAGTGTTGGGCGAGCACGTGCATCAGGCCGGTTCATTGGTCGCCCCGGACTATTTGCGCTTTGATTTCACCCATTTCAAAAAAGTTGAGCCGGCGCAAATCGAAGAAATCGAGCGCATGATCAACGAACGTGTTCAGCAGGATTTGCCGGTCAATTATGAAAACGAAAAATTCGATGAAGCCAAGGCAAAAGGCGCAATGGCGTTGTTTGGAGAAAAATACGGAGACGTCGTACGGGTCGTTACCATTGCCGAACCGGAGAGCGGTCAGCCGGTCAGTATCGAACTTTGCGGCGGCTGCCACGTCCGGCGTACCGGGGAAATCGGCCCTTTTGTGATCATTCAGGAAACCGGCATTGCCAGCGGCGTCCGGCGGGTCGATGCGCTGACCGGCCCAAAAGCGGTGGCATTTATCCAAAAAAACCGCGATGTTGT
>CAYVDX010000079.1:0-10063 GCA_964450485.1 uncultured Calditrichaceae bacterium | reverse complement strand
TCGATCCTTAAGCCGCCGCGCATCGGGCGAGGGGCTTTTTGCTGGAGCACATCGTAGGTTATCGGGTTAATATTTGTCGCAGGGAACCCAAATACAGCAGCAATTTTCAACGCGAATTCATAACGATTCAGATATTCCGGTCCGGCGATATTAAAAATGCCGTATTTTGATTGTTCGATTAATAACCGAATACCCATCGCTAAATCGTTCGCGAATGTGGGATTATTGTATTGGTCGGTTACAATGTTTATGGATTTGCCGGCATTTAAATTTTGATAAACCCATAAAAAAAAGTTGTTCTTCACATTTACGCCGGCGCCATAAACCACATTTGTGCGCACGATTGCGTAGGGAATACCTGTCATTCGCACAACATTTTCCGAGGCTAATTTGGCTTTTCCATAATATCCAATGGGATTTGGCCGCTGCTTTTCACTGTAGGGACCCTTTTGACCGTCGAAAACATAATCTGTTGAAATATGCACGAGCAATGCCATGTTTTTTCGAGCCGCCCGCGCTAAATTTTCAACGCCTTTTACATTGGCACGCCAACACTGTTCCTTTTGAGATTCACAACCGTCCACATTGGTAAAGGCGGCGGCATTAACAATCACATCCGGTTTAAATTCATTCACGATTTCCCGGCACTTTCCCCAGTGAACAATATCCAGGGGGTGGTATCGTAAATGTTTGATCGCGACATTTAGCGTTGCATTCCGCGCGGTTGCAAGAAGCTCAAACCGTTTATCAAAGGCCCGTAACACGCTTTGCCCAAGCAGTCCGTTTGCGCCGGTGATTAGTATTTTTTTCATTCTTTACAATATTGACTAATTGACTCAATTTTCTTGTTTAATGTTAGCGGCATTCGTTAATTTAAGCATTTTCATTTTTTCCACTAATAATTCCATTTCGTTGGTGCCTTTTAACATTGTATTTACACCGGCCACAAGATTCGCATATTCAACGGCCGCAAAACTATCGCCGGATTGAAGATAATAGCCGACAAATGCGGCGCCAAAAACATCGCCGCAGCCGGTTGTATCAATCAATCGTGGAATCTTGTAGGCGGGATATTCACGCTGCCCAATCATCCCTTCCCGTTGATAAAGCATCAAAACACCGTTTGCACCTTTGGTAATAAGTAGTATCTGATCCTCGTCAAAATAATTTTGAAAGAAATCCACTTCACTGCGCGATTTTTTGGCAAGCACCTCATATTCATCCTCGTTCATTTGGACGAATTTACTCCCGGAAAGCCATTCGCGACAATTCTCAGGCGCCCTTGGCTTTCGCTGGCCAAAATCATCCGCCGCCATGGTTAAATAATGAATATCAAAATACATCCGGTCTTTTGCAAGTGCGCTTAACTGCAAATAGGCTTCGTGTTCAATATCCCATCCGGTAATCATGTTGACGATGATCATATCTGAATCTGAGAACGGCGCTATCTGCTCCCACGTTAAAGATGGAAAAGGAAAAAGAGATTTTTCTTCCCGTTGCGTCGGGGACTTGTATTCAAGAATAACTTTGTGATTTTTTTCCGATGTATGAACCAATCCGTTTCTGGAAACATTTGGCATTTTATCTAAAATTGCATGAACGGTTGAGAGGACATCTTCTCCAACATAAGATACCGGTATGATTTCAGCGGTTGGATAAAGTTTTGCTAAAACAGCAATGTCATAAAAAATGCCCCCGAAACTTTCAATTGGAGCTTTGCCAAACGGCAAAATTAAATCTTTGTTTACAGTTCCGATAACTGTGATTTTCATAATCCCATACCCACTTTTTTACAGTTTACATCCATTTTTTTTGAACCGCAATAACTTGTCGGCGATTTTCTCGTCAGACAACCCGAATATCTCCGCGACAAAAACAGCCGCATTTCGTGCGCCGGCTTTACCGATTGCCATGCAAGCAACCGGCACACCGGCCGGCATTTGCACAATTGAGTAAAGGGCGTCCACACCGTTTAGCGCGCTGCCCGCCAAGGGGACGCCAATCACCGGCAATGTCGTATAAGCTGCAATAACGCCTGCTAAATGTGCTGCCATTCCGGCACAAGCGACAATCGCGCCAAAACCGTTTTTTTCAGCGCTTTTGGCAAATGCCTGAACCGCTTCCGGGTTGCGGTGTGCAGACATAATTTTCATCTCAACCGGAATTCCGAAATATTCAAAATATTCCAGCGCACTGCTTATGACAGGCTTATCCGACGCACTGCCCATTAACAGCCCGACTTTTTTCATGTGTATTCCTCATCGAAAACAGTGATTAATTTTTAGCTGTCTTTGGCAATTGAAACGTATGCGCGATGATGTCCAATTGATCCAAATACGGTTTTTTGCGCTCGCCGATTGCCTGCACATAAAAATCGATCATAAAAATCATCTTGCTTTTTTTATCTTTAAAAGCGATGCTCCGAAATGGTCCGCCGATGAATCGCGTTGGATTTTTCCAGGTGCCTTCCAGTCGATATGCCGGCCAATTTCGAAACCTGAATCGTTCAAAAGTCGTTTCCTCCGGCACAACAACATCCCCGGAATAAACCCGGGCAGCCAAATGATTGCGTTGGGCAATCAACCATTCCCGGGTGATTTGCGCAGAATCCGCGTTTGGTATCCAGTGAATAACCAGGGAACGGTCGCGATTGCTATAAACCCGTCGCAACCAAATATAGTTGTCTTTCAATGACTCATCAACCAAAACATAATCGTGCTGTACTCTGATCATAAAGGGAAAATTATCAGCAATGTATTTCTCTGTTTTCTTATTTTCACCATGTTTAAACATTTTATTTCGTAAACGTGAATAATATGATTTTTGAAAATCATCATATACCAATTCGCCAAGATCGTACAACCGTTGGATCATTTCATCCTTGCCGGGTGCAACCAGAAACACGACATATTGATTAAACGCCCATACATTCTTTTGCGGTATATAAAACCCGTCTCCTGACTTAACGCGCTCAATAACTTGTTCGTTTAGCAGGCCATTAATTTCCGCTGAAACCGGTTCCTTCGAATCGAGACGCCCGAAGAGCATAATGTTGCTTTTGTGCTTATAGTTTGCAAATTCACTAAAAGGGCGGTGTTTCAAAATAAATTCATCCTCAGGCACTGGCATTAAGTATTCCCTGCTAAAAAAGGATTTTACAGCGTCTTCATAATCTACCCAATCTGATGAATCCGCAAAGACATAAATCTCGTCAAGTTCGCCAACGCTAACCGGTTTGGTGCTGCAAGCATCGAAGGCAACGGTTACGAAACTTAGCAGACATAATAAAAAAAACTTCATCAAGCCTCCCATAAGTTTTTGTTTGATGAGGCGTTGTAGATTAGGAAATTTCATCGGTCTTCGCAAATAAGTTTTATATTACTTTTTTATCCCGCATATTCATAAATCGTTGCCGCGGCGGCGCTTTCAAAGGGATGCCTTGCGGCATAAGACGCTGAAGTTAAATAAGTTGTAAAAATTCAAAATAAAAACTGAGTTTTGAGAATATAATTGAAAATGTGTCGCGAATATTCTGTAATCTTTTTATTTATAAAAACTTAGCGTCTCCGCGTCTTTTCCCGGGGGGATCATTTTGCGAGCGGTTTATGAATTTTTCAGGTTAAATTTCCGCAAAAAGCAAGATGTCAGGCCTTCATCACATGGCCATTATCCGATTTATGGCGATAAAAAACAAGCATTACCCCGCCAATCAGGCTGATCATGACTGGTACCGACGTGTTTAAAAGAGAAAGCGCAATGGCCTGGTCAGCAGTTGTCGATTGGAAAATTTGTGTTAAAAAGAGCACATAACCCGATTCTCTAACCCCCAACCCGTTTACCGAAGGCAGTAGTCCCAATACAAAGGTTGCCGGAACAACCAGCAGTAACTGTGAAAAAGTAACATTGTATAAATTCAGCGATTTTGCCAACACGAAATTCATAACGACAAATAACAATTGGCATGTGATTGAAATGAGATACCCGTACAAAATTATTGATTTATTATGCCGGTACACATGAATGGATGAGAGTACCTGGTTAATTTTTTCGCCAATGTTGAAGATGGTAATTCTTGCAAGAAGATGGTTTGTGAACTGAAAAAGCATCGGGTTCAACAGGTTAATTAATGCAAAAACGACTCCGCCAAAGAGTAGAGCCGTCATGGAAACCAGTGAAACCGCCAGGCTGGAAATCACCCAAATCATTGAAATCGAGGCTAATGTGAGCGTTGCCAACACACCTAAAATCCGTTCAAAGACGACGCTGCCAATGCTGGTTGGCGTATCGCCGTTGCTTTTTGCGGCATAATAAGCCCGGCTGATGTCGCCGCCAATGGCGGTTGGCAAAAAATTATTGAAAAAAAAGCCGATAAAGTAGAAAATTAACAGCCTGAGGTAGCCCGGGGATTTTTTCTGATTGGTTAATAAAATATGCCAGCGCACCGTCATCAACGCGACAATCAGGACAAAAATGGCCATTGCCACACCCATGTAACCGACATTGACGTGCCGGAAATGGCGTAAAATCCGCTCCACGCCGATCAGGTAAACCAGCAGTCCCAATACGCCAAAACTGATTAGAAAACGCGCCAGATTTAATAAAAAGCGTTTCATTACCGCTAATTTGTTTTGGCGTCTTTTTTGAGCGCTTTTAAGCTTTCAATTTGCGTCTTGGCAAACGTATTTTCCGGTTCATCCGCCGCCCATTTTTCCAACAATTTGATCCCGGCATCATAGTCCTTTAACGCTCTGTAAATACGCGTCAACTGCCGCTTAACCTGGCGAACAGAATTTTTCCGGGCCTCCTGGCGTTGCTCCGGTGTTGCCTGATCATAAAAATTTGCGCGACGAAAAAGCGTTCTCAAATAGGATTGAACTTGCGCGCTCTCCGGCTGATTTTCCAACACTTCCAGCAACCGCTCATAACCGATTTTCGCAATTTCGTACTCTTTATAATTTAGCGCGACTTCACCGACAGCCTGCAACTGACGAAGCCCGTATTTTTCGGTCGTTAAATCTTCAAGCGGATAAACGCCTGACATAAACGCAAGAGAATTAAGTACTTCCTCAAATTGGCTGTTTGTGAATGGTATGACTTCCGGCGGCATCACTTCATACAATTTTTGAATCACTTCCTTGAATTTATCCTGCTCGTTTTGCTGTAAATAATAATTTGACAGCCGGAAAAACGCCGAACGGTAATTTTGCAGCAACCCAACAATATTTTCATTGAAATGAACATCCGGGTTGTTCAAATTGCGATAGCGAAATTTATGCATCAGGTTGTCATACAAAACATCCGGGTCGATTTGCCAGCCGGGAATCGTGGTGACCTTAAATAACAGCCCGTCCATCCGCTGGTAATCTTTCAGCCCGTCCAGGCGATTTTGATCCGAACTGGTAACGGCGAAATAGAGCGGTTTTTGAAACCGATTGGCCGTGAGAATATTCAAAATCATATAATCCTGAATTCGCAGCGCGCCCATTCTTCCCCCGCCCCGGGTGGGCACTTGAATTTTAGGACGCACTTTAAATACCATTTTCTCCGGAATGTTGGGATTTTCATTTTTTGTAACCAATTTGAACTGCTTTTCTTCGGATTTTCGCACATTTTCGGGAATTGTCGGCACTTCAAAATCTTTTGGCTTTGGCCATGGGTAAAGATTAATATTTTTAATCTGATCTTCGCTTAAACTGATGGGCACTTTGGGTGCTTTATTTTTGAGTTGATCAATATACCAGGGTGTATTCAGCAAACTCAGGTTTGCCACTCGCACGTCCGGACGCACATTGTCAACCTCTTGCAAATACCACAGCGGAAAGGTATCATTATCACCGTTTGTAAACATGACGCCGTTTTTGTCGGAACTGATCAACATATTGTATGAATAATCAGAAGCGACATAATTTCCGGTGCGATTGTGATTGTGAAAATTCACCGAAAACATGCGAAACGGCACGGCTAATAATAATACCAACACTAACCACGGCGCGGAATTTGCCATGTTGCTGTTTCGTTTTCCGAGAAATTCATAAACCCATTCCATCACCGCCGACGCGCCGACGCCGATCCAAACGGCAAAGGCAAAGAAGGAGCCGACGTAGCTGTAATCGCGTTCCCGGGGCTGCGGGTCCGGTTGATTCAGATATAACACGATGGCCAGTCCTGTCATAAAAAACAGGACGAATACGGCCAAGCCTCCTTTCCAATCCCGCGCAAAGTGATAATATGCGCCCAAAAAGCCAAGTAATAAGGGAAGATACCAAAACTGACTGGCATCGGCGCGTTTACGTTCCCGATTAAAATCATTCGTTTGCTCAATGCCGCCGAAATTCCAAACAAAATAGCGAACATACATCTCGCTGATTTGATAATTCCAGAAAAAATCCCAGGCGCTTTTATACTGTTTTCCATTGGGAGACTCGCGCATCCTCCGTTCCCGGTTAAAATGGTGATCGCCGTATTGCTCGCGATTGATGTAGCTGATGAAACTCTCGATGGTTTCAGGATCGTTTTCGTCAATATTGGGATCGAGATTTGAACGAATATACACCATCATAAACGAAGAATAGCCAATCACGACCAGCAAAATTGAGGTCAAAAATAATGCGGAGATGTTTGCGCGGGATTTTGCCGCGGTGTAGGTTGCAAAAATCAAACCGATCAAAAGCAGTGAAAAACCGCCGAAGCCGACAAAGTTTAAGCGAATGATGGCCGGAATGCCTTTTACAACGCCGGGATATAGCAGAAATGTTAGCAATACACCAACGATGGTCATCCCAACGAAGGTTTTCATGTTTACGTCAAACTTTTTGTAATACACAATTAAAACCAGGGTTGGCAATACCAGGGCATTCAGAATATGAATTCCCATCGCCAAACCCATTAGATATGCGATGAGCAGCAAATAACGCTCGCTGCCTTTTTCGCCGTGGTGATCGCTCCATTTCAGGATCAGCCAAACGAAAAGGGATGTGAAAAACATCGAGGGCGCATACACTTCCGCCTCGACGGCGTTGAACCAAAAACTGTGGGAAAAGGTAAAACAGAGCGCGCCGATCAGTCCACCAAGATGCGGCAGGAATCGCAAAAAACCTTGGTCCGATTTTTGAAAATCGCGAATAAAATGGACGATAATTAAATGCAGAAACATCACCGTGAATGCGCTGGAAATGACGGAAATAAAATTGACCCGCGCGGCAATGTCCTGAAAAATGGGAAGCATTGAAAATATCCTGCCCACCAGCAAATACACCGGCGCGCCGGGCGGATGCGGAACAGCCATTTTATATGCGCACGCGATGAACTCGCCGCAATCCCAAAAAGAAACCGTTGGCGCCATGGTAATGAGATAAACGATGAAACTGACCAGAAATGAAACTGCCGCAAAACTTCGAAGAAGCGTTTTATCATTCATTGGCTTAGTGTAACTCCTGAGGTTTGGATTGAATTTGTTGTTTTTTCAGTGTTTATAGCACTTCTCTTGCATAATCCATCGATAAAAATTAAGTCCGAAAACCGTTTTTTTCCTAACAAAAAATATTCAAACACAATGCTGCCGCGATACATTCGGGAAAGTACGGTTGCATCAGAAATTTTTCGCGATTTTTGAATGGCGCGTCGCTTGCGCAACACGGTTCCCATGTGAGTGATTACCCAAGCGTATCCCCGGAAAATTGCGGCGGCATTGGCAAAACGGCCTTTCAGCGTCTCAACGAAAAGCGCCAACAGATCCAGGGGAATTCGCAGGAGCATCCTCGGCAGTAAATTTATCGCTGACAAATTTTTGATCAACAGGAATAAATTGTTCCGGTAATTCCAATTCATTTTCCAGGGGCTGTCCTGGTTCAGCGTGCCGCCGACGTAGTGCCAGATGCGCGCTGTTGGGATGGCGGCAATATCACAACCATGCAGCCGCAGCCGCCAGCATAGATCGATTTCCTCCATGTGCAGCTCAAAATCTTCGTCAAAATTTCCGACCGCATCCAGCGCTGATTTACGCAAAAAAATGCAGGCGCCGCTCGCCCAAAAAATCCCGGTGGGCTGATCGTATTGCCCCTCATCTTTTTCAATGGCGCGAAAAATGCGTCCGCGCACGAACGGAAAGCCAAGCCAGTCGATAAATCCCCCGCAGGCGCCGGAATATTCCAAAAAATCGCGCTGCTGCATTGCCAAAATTTTAGGCTGTATCGCAGCAAGTTGCGCATTTTTCTCAAACGCGGCAACAATCGGTTCGATAAAACCGGGGTCAACCTCAACATCGTTATTGATCACACAGACATATTTGCCCCTGACGATTTTTAAACCTTCATTGTTCCCTTTTGCAAAAAGGTAATTTTCATCATTTCGCACAATTTTGACATCCGGGTGTTGCTTTTTCACAAAAGCAACGCTGTCATCCCGCGAACAATTATCCACAAAAATTATTTCGAGATTGGGATAGGTGCACTTTTGCAAAGACTCGAAAAAACCGGCTAAAAATTTTTTACCGTTATAATTAAGCGTCACAATCGAAACCAGCGGAAGCCCGGTCTGTTGGGTCATAGGCTTTTCCCAATTTTCCTCATAAAAAACATCATCGATATTAAGAAAATATTAAAATTTACGCAAGTATTAAAATTGCGCGTTGCGCCATAAAACATGATTACCGGGACGGCACAACTACCCGAAAAAATAGTTATACCCAAAAAACCGGTTTGGGTTTTAACAAATAAATTTTATTGGGAAATTGTCGGGACGTTCGATTCACCGCCCTGTCTTTTGCACAAAACAAAGCCATTTGCCCCCCTTGGGAGAAGAAAGATTGCGCATATCCGATAAAACCCGGATTATTCGCCGCTGAAAACACTGAAGGCACTGAAAATATTAAAAATATTAAAGTTAAACATGAAAATCTGTTACGATTCAGCGACGACTATCCTGGGTTTTTACAATACGCTTTTCCTGAAATCACAGCGTAAAAACCTTGAGGGTTTATTTACGGATATGAAACATTCCCTGTTTTTTACATTTTTGGCGAAATGTGACCCCCCGGAAAACCTTCAAGGTTTGTCGTGTTTAGGTTCACGGAAAATCCGCCGGATTCCCACACTACTGAATAATTACGCAAATCTTATTCACGGCAACGCATGAGCGGAAAGATTATTTCTGCATTCGCCTGATGAGATTTCCGTATAACCGAAAAAGCACGCCCAAAACCGGGTGTTTTTCCGTATAAACGGCTTGAATATCCTGTGAAAATTCCGTCCAATTGGAAGCATTCACCTGGTTCCAGGTGATGGAAATGGAGGTATCGACCATCAGCGTGGTGTGCCACCATCCGCTTGGCACAAAAACAACCTCGCCGGGCTTGAGTGTTTCCGTAACAAAATTTGCCTGGCGGAACAGGGGGAAACGCTGCTCATCCGGCAGGTGAATATTTTTGATCAAAGAGGTGTTGGGCATCTCCGGGTTGGGATAAACGAAGGGGGTTTGATCCGGCGATAACAAATAGAACTGTTTTTTGCCAAAAACCTGGGCAACATACGCGTGCAAGTGACAATTGTCGTAATGCAGCGCATGAAAACGCCCGCCCTTTCCACCAATGAGGATTTCCGGCATCACGAAGCGCTGAACCCATCCCGGGAAGGCTTTGCTGCGCCCCCAGTTGGATTGACTGTAGGGAAACGGCGGTTGGATATCCGGGAGCAATTCGGGAAACACCTCGGCGATTTTTTGAGCGCGCAGGTATGGCGCCGGGTTTTCCGGCGTGGAATTCCGAAGTAAATCGATAAATTCGCCCACCGTATAATTTACGCCGTCAATCGTGATTTTTCGCGTGGAAAATCGCGATTTGAAATATGCCGGCGTCCATTGCGAAAGCTTTTTCCAAAACCGCAGTCCATCGGAAAAAATGACCGGCCGGTTTGGAAAAAGATACTGTTCCTCAAATTCTTTCTGCGATAAATTCGATCTCCGGTCAACTGTCTGCCGGGGGGGTTGGTTGATGACTGTATGAGTGGTAGTCGATTGATGTGACATTTGCGGGTTCTCCAAAATACGTCCATGTTTTTGAATTACTTCT
>CAYVDX010000078.1:0-10070 GCA_964450485.1 uncultured Calditrichaceae bacterium | reverse complement strand
ATCGCTTCCAAAGGGATCGAGATCGAGCGTCGCCCCTGTGGTTTCGTCGAAGGAAAAATCGGCGATGCCGCTGGCGACCGGCGGGTCATTTACCGGCGCGATGGTCAGAAAAACCGTGGCTGTATCGGCAAGCGGAGCGGCGTCCTGAACGATGTAAGTGAAGGTATCCGCGCCAAAAAAGTTGACGGCCGAGGTGTATTGAAACGCCGTGTCGCCGGAAACGACTACCGTCCCGTTCGAGGGCGCGTTTAGCAGCGTTACCGTCAACGGCTCCCGGTCAATGTCATTGTCATTTGCCAAAACCGTGAGCAATGTCGGCACATCCTCGTTGACCGTCAGCGTGTCATTTGAGGCAACCGGCGCGGAATTGGGAAGTTTGATATTGGTCAGATAAAACGCGTTGCTGGTAAAACCGGAAGTAAATGTTGCCGAGGCCGGCCCGTTGATTGCGCTGAAATTTCCCGTGTGCGTTGCAAAGGTTACCACGTAAAACGTATCGCTTAGCAATGGGCGAAAATTATCGGCAACCGTAAAGTTGAGCGTTCCCGCGAAGCTCGCCAGATCAATCACTCGCAGTTGGTCGTAATCGGTCCCCGCTGTTGTGCCATTGATTTCGATATTGATAACCGTTGTTGTTGTTGAAGGATAATCCTGGTTTATTGTTAAAATTCCAGGAGAATTTCCGGGATTAATGCTGCCGCGATTGGTAAAACTGGAGGCATTCGCGGTGTGAAGCGTATCCGACCCGCTGATGGTGCCGGTCGTTTCATTCGTCAAGGGATGATTGGACATCCGGAACGTGCCGGTGTCAATATTTAATTTCCCGTTGTTTTGAATGGTCGCTTCTACCGTGGTTGTGGTCACGCTGTTGCGTTTGGAAATCAGACCGTTATTGGTAACCGTTCCGCCGGAAATTGCGCCGAACTCTTGCAAAATATCCGCGCCCGTTTCAATATAAATCGCAGCGGTGTCTGTATTGATTATTGTTGCATCCGTGGAAAGCCGCAGGTCTCCCTGGCCGGTCCAGGTCATTGTGTCGTTGTTGGTGACGGTTTGTCCATTAATAAATTTTGCCGTGGAAGTACCGCCGCTGATCTGGGTCGGGCCTTCCAGTGTAATTCCCGCGGAACCGATTAAATCTCCGCCCTGCCAGTCAAAGACGCCGTTGATGACTAAGGCACCGCTGCCATCGAGGTTGCCGCCGGTCATGGTAAAATCATTAAGGGTATCGGGTGAAACAAAATGCAACACCCCGCTGGCCAATTTAATTTCACCGGTGCTGTGATATGTATTGTCAATGTTTGTGGTGCCGCTGAGTACGCTAAACGTTCCCGGACCGGCAATGCTGGCGTTGTTTGTAAATCCAAAGGTCCCCGTTTCCAATTCCATCGTGTAACCGGCGGCGATGTTATATGTGCCGTTGGTGTCTGTGTTCGATTCTGAGAATTTCATCACGCCGGAATTGATGTTGACCGTGTTCCTGTTTCGCAAAACCGCGCTGATGGAAGAAGTTCCGACGCCGCCGGATTTCGTAATGACGCCATTGTTGGTGATGCTGCCGCCGCTGCCAGTTTGGAGCAGTGACGCATCGCTGAGCAGGTTAAACGTGGCGGTATCCGTATTCGTAATGGTAATGCCGTTTTTTAAGGTCAGCGATCCGGTTTCAGACCAGTTGATTGTGTTGTAATTCACCAACGTTTTCCCCAGCGTTTTTTTGCCGGTGGTGCTGATATTCAAGGTGTTATAGACAATCAGGCTGTCCGCGCCGCTGATTTCAGAGCGCTTCCAGTTGAAAATCCCGTGAACGGCAATAGAGCCGCTTCCGATAATCGAGCTGCCAGAGCCGACCATGTCAAGGGTCATGGTTGGATCGATAATGATGCCGCCGCCGCTGGAGGTCAATTCGCCATTGTTGATGGTCACCAAGCCGCCGCCGGTAAACAAAACGCTGTCCACGGCGTGCGGCCCGCCGGTAATCACTAATTCGCTGCCGGCCAGCACGTCATAGGTTGATTGAAAATTGCTGCCGCCCCCTTCCAATTGAATACTGCCGCTGCTGATGGTCACCGTTCCATTGTTGCTAAATTGCGGTTCCAAAAATGATTTGCCGGAACCCTGGCTTTTGCTAAAGGTCCCGTTCACAATAAATTGATTGGTGCCGATCAACCCGGCTTTGAGCGTTCTGTCATTTTGAATATCAAAAGTAGAACCGGTTGTGTTTTCGATAACAGAACTTTCGTTGAGCGTAATGCTGCCGGTTGCCGCGCTGCTCCAGGTCGCGTCGCCGTGGTTGATGATACGGGTATTCGTGACGGTTCGCGATCCACTCCCGGCGATCGTAATTGTTCCGCCGGCGAGCACTTCAACCGTGTCTTCGACAATCGATGTGGTGGTCGTGTCGCCGATAAAATCGCCATTGTTCCAGGCGAATGTGCTGGTAATGGTCAGTTTTGCGCCGGTTAGCAGGAGAATGTCGCCGCCATAAGTCAGGCTGTTGACGGTAACATCCACGCTGTCCAGCGAAACGACGCCGGAGGGAATAATCACATCATCCCCCGGGCCGGGCACGGCGCCCTCCTGCCAGTTAGCCGGATCATGCCAACTTCCGACGCGAAAATCTATCCAGTTAAACGTGCCGCGCGCAAAAATCGGCGCTGCAAGGGTGGATAGTAAAACAACTAACAAAATATTTAGAATGAATCGGGGTAACGAACGCATATAAGACTCCCTTCCTTTGCTTAGTTCAGCTTTTTAAGCAATCTTGGTATTTTTATAATGTTTTTATGAATCATTATTCTGAATAAATATGAAATAAAACTTAAATAAAATCTGTTGTATCTTTACAATATCGTATTTATTGATTAATACATTAAAAATTAGAACGATATATTTTCGGCGGGGAAAGCGTGCATAATATGACCTTCCCGGTCAGACTGGAAATCCGATTGTTTTGCAAAGAAAGCAAAATAATTATTTTCAATGAAACGGAAGGTAAATCTACGGCATACGGTTAGGGTAAAATTGATTCAATGCACAAAAAAAAAATACAAAATTTTCGTTTTGAAAATGAAAACACTGTATGTATTATGGAGACCAAATAAAAGGTTTTGAGATGAAGCCGGCAATACAGCGATAATTAATCAACCAAATCCCGCAATTTTTGTGAGAAATATGGACAAATTAAACCGCCAGCAAAAAAGCTTTCGATTTAGACCGTTATTTGTCACTCGCCGCCCCTTTTTTCCGTTGTTGAATTTGATAATTATCAATGTTTTTGCTGCATTTGCGCCCCTGAATGGGCAGGGAATATATCCGCCCGAGATCGCCCAACGAATTGAATCCGGTGTCATCCGGACCATCCAAAATGATTTTTCCGGGGCGGAATCAACCTTTCAAGAACTCATCCACGAGCTTCCCGTTGAACCCTGTGGATATTTTTATTTAGGCGCAACGATTCAGGCGGAAATGCTGGATCGGGAAGATTTTTCGCGATTGGCGGAATTTAATGCCGCCATTGATACCGCGATTTATCTTGCGAAATCGATGCGGAAAAAAGACCCAACAAACCTCCGGGCCTGGTTTTTTGAGGGCAGCGCATATCTTTATCGCAGTTTCATGGATAATAAGCGAAAAAAAATGTGGGGCGCGTATCGAAATGCTTCCAAAGGCGTAAACCGGCTGGAAAAGGCGCTGGACCTGGACGCCACTTTTTACGACGCATACCTGGGCGTCGGCAGCTATAAATATTGGAAAAGCAGCAAGGCAAAAGCGTTAGCCTGGCTGCCGTTTGTCGCGGATGACCGGGAAAAAGGCATCCGAATGGTGCAAAAAGCGATTGAAAAAGGACAATTTGTCCGGTTGGTGGCAAGTGACCAGTTGGCGTGGATGTTGCTGGATTTTGGACACGCGGATGAAGCGTTAGCCCTGGCAAAACAAAATCACCAACGATTCCCCCACAGCCGTTTTTTTATGTGGACATTGGTTGAAATTTACCACAAAAACCAACAATTAGAGCAAGCGCTTCAATTATATAAGGAATTGTTGACGATTCTCCGAAAGCAACGGTTTAATAATCATTACAATGAAATGAATTGTTTGTTGCACATTGCGGAAATATATTATGGACAGGGAAATTTTCTCGAAGCGGAACGGCATTTAAACGAATTGCTTCAACTTGAACTTAGTGAAGAAATTTCCAAACGTTCAAAATCAAAACGCAAACGCGCGGCGGCGCTTAAAAAACGTTGTGTTAAAGAACTTGCCAGGGTGGATTAAGGCATTGAAAGCGTTTTTACTTTTTTAAATTTTAAATCAGCGGAAACCGTCACAAAAAGTATGACTCTTTTTTCAGATATACATTGAAACCAGGGTTGGTTTCCTCCTCCTTTTATGGCACGCGTTTTAGCCGGATGCTTCTTTATGCTTCAATAAATTTTGACACCAGTTCACGATTAAGACAAGTATTTGTTAATTAAGGAATTGTCTCCAAAAACAACGATTAGAAAAGCCCTTGATTTTTATGGGGGATTGCTCGTATATTCATCAACTTTAAAACTTTGAGCGAGGAAAATGGGGAAAATTGTAGCAATTGCGAACCAAAAAGGTGGCGTAGGGAAGACAACAACGGCCGTTAATCTGGCGTCTTGCCTGGCGATCGCGGAGAAAAATGTATTGCTCGTTGACGTCGATCCGCAAGCGAACGCCACTTCCGGCCTGGGTATTGATAGTCGTGATCTAAAAAAAAGTGTTTACGATGTGTTCGTAAATGATGAAGATCTTACTAAAGTTATTCAATCCACAAAAGTTCCGAATTTATCACTTGCCCCGTCCCATATCAACCTGGTGGGCACGGAGGTCGAATTAGTGCAGGTTATTGCGCGGGAAAAAATTCTGAAAGATGCGGTGCGTGCGATTCGCAACGCTTATGATTATATTATTATTGATTGTCCCCCCTCGTTAGGAATCCTCACTCTCAACTCTCTCACCGCCGCGGACAGCGTTTTAATTCCGATTCAATGTGAATATTATGCATTGGAGGGGCTGAGTAAATTGTTAAATACCATTCAATTGGTTCAACGGCATTTGAACAAACAATTGGGCATTTACGGCGTTTTGCTGACGATGTATGACCGGCGTTTAAATTTGTGCAACCAGGTCGAAAAAGAGGTGAGAAACTATTTTAAGGAAAAGGTATTCCAAACAGCGATTATGCGAAACGTACGCCTTAGCGAAGCGCCGAGTTTTGGATTGCCGATTGTGATGTTTGACGCAACGTCCACCGGCGCTGAAAATTATATGAAGCTTGCAGAAGAAGTATTATCCAAGGGAAGTGTCGTATAATGAGACAAAAGTTACATTTAGGAAAAGGACTCCATGCGCTCATTCCCTCGGCTGTGGAGAACAACGTCCCCGCCACAGACGCCATTCAGGAGTTAGAAGTCGCTTTAATTGAACCCAATCCTTTTCAGCCAAGAATCAATTTTGATGATGACGCCTTTGAAGATTTGAAAAAATCGATTAAGGAAAAAGGGGTCATTCAGCCGGTTTTGGTGCGGCCGATGGCGACCAACAACAGGTATCAACTCGTTGCCGGTGAGCGGCGTCTTCGGGCAACCATTGATCTCGGCATCAAAATGATTCCCGCCTTTATTCGTGAAATTACATCCGATGAAGAAATGCTTGAGATCGCGCTGATCGAAAATGTTCAGCGGGAACAGTTAAACCCGATTGAATTGGCAAAAGGCTATCAGCAATTAGTCGATGAATGCGGCTTGACCCAGGAAGAAGTCGCCAAAAAAATCAGTAAAGATCGCACCACGGTTTCGAATGTCATTCGTTTATTGAAACTGCCGCCCAAAATTCAGGCAAGTTTGCAGCAAGGCGAAATCAGAGAAGGGCATGCACGGGCATTATTGAGGATTTCTAACCCTGCCGAGCAGGCAAAGGTCTGGCGAAAAGCTGTCAAGGGTTCACTTTCGGTGCGAATTGTTGAGCAATTAGCGCGTAAAACGGAAGAGAAAGTCAAAACCAAAACGACGAAATCGACCCGGCAGCGTAAATCAGGTTATATTAGCAAGGTTGAAGCAAAGCTTCGCGAAAAATTAGGTACCCAGGTAAAAGTGCGGATGCGCAAGGAAGGCGGCTCTTTAGAAGTTTATTTTTACTCCGGCGAAGATTTAGAACGATTGATGGATATTTTTGAACAGATTAAATATTGATTGTTGTTTGGGGGAAGTTTGTTGTATCTTATAAGCTAAGCTTTTGGTATGAAAAATATTTTTGTAAGTTGAGTGATATAAGGTGCATAAGAAAGACAAAAAAAGATTTCTCAATATCCTGTTGGTCCCGGACAACCAGGAAGCGCCGCCCAAAAATTTTCGGATACGCTATGCCACGCTTAATTTAATTATTGTTGTCTTGGCGATTACATTTGTCGGGCTGGTTTTTGGCATTGTGACCTATGGTCGCGTATTACAAACCGCGCTGGAGAAAAACGAGCGAGATGAAGAGTTGGTTCAACTGCGTGAGCAGCTCAAAGTCGGGTACGAACTCCAGGCGCAGCTTGATACCATCAAAGCTTACAAAGAGAAGGTTCGCGGCAGCCTGCAAGGATATATTAAATTTGCGGAAAAGGCGAATGGTCATGCCTTAGCCCCTGAGCGTTTTCTTGAAAATTCACCCATCAAAACCTCGATGTTCACCAGCCTGCCATTAAAATCGCCGGTTATTGGGTTTATTTCACAAGAATTTGATTGGCCAAAACACCCCGGAATCGATATTGTGGCTCCGGCAGGAACGCCGGTTCAGGCGGCGGGAGATGGAACGGTCGTTTTTAGCGGCTGGACACAAAAATACGGATATAGTATCATTTTATATCACCCAAGCGGATATTTGACGCACTATCGCCATAACGCCCGCAACCTCGTTTCGGAATTTCAGGTTGTCAAACAAGGCGATGTTATTTCACTGCTGGGAAGTTCCGGCGAGTCCTCCTCGGGCCCTCATTTACATTTTGAAGTATGGAAAAACGGGAAACCGCGAAATCCCAGGCTATTTTTATCAGAATTAAACAGTTTAGGAGAATAAAAAAATGGCATTTCAAAAAATGAAAACAACCAACGAATCAGCCGGGTTAAATGAGCTTAACATCATCAATGCCGGCACTTATTTGGAAGGCTCCATCGACACCAAGGGCAGCGTTCAAATTAATGGAAAGCTTAAGGGAATGATCAAAGCCGCGGATGAGGTTCGTGTGGGGCGGTCCGGGGAAATTGTCGGTGAAGTGTATGCCAAAAATGCACGTATTGCCGGTAAAGTTGAAGGAAACGTTTACATTGAACAAAAATTAACACTCGAGGAAACATCCTCCTTAAACGGCAATTTGTCCGCCGGTAAGCTGATTATTGATGAAGGCGCCGCTTTTAACGGACATTCTGACATGAGCGGTAAAATGAAGCCCGGCAAAAAGGAGCAAAATGGGCGGGGAATGTTCAACAAACCTGACACATCCAGAGATGTCGTAAGTGAAAAGAAAAGTTAGGTCTGAAAAAAACGGAGCTAAAAGTCGCGCTGACCACAAAGGCTTAATGAAGGTCTATCGTGAGCTGTCTCCATATCTGAATATCGGCTATACACTCGTTTTTGCGATCCTTCTTTTTACTTATATCGGGCAATATCTTGACCAGCGGTGGGAGGTAACTCCCTGGATGTCGCTTGCCGGTGCGCTATGCGGCATCACAGTCGGATTTTACCATCTTTTTAAAGTCGCATTAAAACCTTCCAAAAAAAATCCGGAAAATGAAATTCAATAAATTTTTTATCAAAAGTTTGGTGTTGCTGGCGATTTGCAGCCTGTTTGCTTATGGCTACCTGAAATCTGCCGATAATATAAAGATTACCCTTGCGGTTGTGATTGGCATGTCGATCGGGTATGTAAATTCCCTGTTGGGGTATGCCCTGTTAAGCTGGGGATATCAAAAAGACAATAAAGATTTTATGCTTTCCGTATTTGGCGGAATGATTTTTAGATTTCTATTGATTTTTGCCATTTTATTTATTTTAATTGTTGCCTCAAAAGTGGAGAAAGTTCCACTGATCGCGTCACTCGTTGTTGTTTATTTTTCATTTTTCGGTTTGGAAATTTTTGAGATTTATCGATCAACAAAGCTGAGAGGGTTCAAAGAGGTCTATAAATGAATGTAATGTTACTGTCAGGCAGTGGCGGTGGTGAGCATCAGGAAAAATTGTCACTCGGTGATTGGATTATGCATCACCTGCAAGATTCTCGCGCATGGCACGAGTTGGGTATTGAACACTTTCCCTCATTTCCCCCGATACATATTTTAGGCATGGAAGTCGATTTGTCAATCACCAAAAACGTTGTGATGCTGTGGCTGGCGATCGCTGTGCTGGTCGTGCTGTTTAGGCTGGCGTTTCGCCGGAAAAAAGCAGTGCCCGGGGGGATGGCCGGCGCATTGGAAAGCATGGTGCTGTTCGTGCGGGATGAAATCGCCGTGCCAAACATGGGCAGGGCGCTCGGCGGCAAAATGACGCCGTTTTTGTGCAGCCTTTTCTTCTTCATATTAACCTGTAATTTATTTGGTTTGATCCCCGGCTTTTCAACCGCCACCGGCAATATCGCCGTCACCGCGGGGTTGGCAATCATCACCTTTATAATGACACAGTTGTATGGCATCAAAGAAAACGGAATCGGCGGTTATCTTAAACATTTAGCGCCGCCCGGATTGCCGTTGCCAATGTATATTATTATTATCCCAATTGAGATTTTGAGCCTGTTTACCAAACCCTTTGCCCTGGCGATGCGACTTTTTGCAAACATGGTCGCCGGGCACACGGTTATTTTTGCCTTATTAGGGTTGATCATCATCCTGGGACATGTCGCCGTGGCAACCGTTTCCGTGCCGCTGGCCATGGCGATTTATTTTTTGGAACTGTTTGTGGCATTTCTGCAAGCTTTTATATTTGTCATCCTTTCAGCCCTTTTTATTGGGATGTCCGCACACCCGGAGCATTAAATTTAGCACTTGTGAAATTGTATTTTCACCGTTTGTCTAGATAAAAAACGTCTAAATTCAAAGTAGAACATTAATTAAATCGCTTAAGTTAAGTGAAAAATATTACAAAGAAGGAGTGGAAAAATGGATAGTGTCTCTTTAGCATGGTTAGCGGCTGGAATTGGCGCCGGTTTAGCAGTCATTGGTGCGGGTTTGGGAATTGGGCGGATTGGCGGACAGGCAATGGAAGGCATTGCGCGTCAGCCGGAAGCCGGCGGCGATATTCGTACCGCCATGATTATCTCCGCGGCATTGATCGAAGGTGTTGCCTTTTTTGGATTGGTCATTTGTTTCCTTTTAGGTACAAAAGCCATTTAAATAGGGGACTGTTATGGAATTGTTGTCATTAAATCCCGGGATGTTTTTCTGGACGATCATCACATTTGTCCTGGCGGCATTTGTGTTGAAAAAGGTTGCCTGGAAACCGATTTTAGATGCGGTTGAACACCGGGAAAAAACCATCAGTGAAGCGTTGAGCAAAGCGGAAACAGCTCGCGAGGAAGCGGAAAAATTGCTTGCGGAGCAGCAAAAACAACTTGCCTCGGCGCAGGAAGAAATGCAAAAGCTGATTAAAGAAGGTAAGGAAATGGCAGAAAAAACGCGCCAAAGTATCGTTGATCAGGCGCATCAAGACGCTGCCAAGATTGCCAAACGCGCCAAGGAAGATATTGAAAAAGAGCGCCAAACGGTGATTGCTTCTTTAAAACAAGAGGTTGCTGATATTGTCGTTGACGCGACGTCAAAATTGGTTGGTGTGGTTGTTGACAAATCTCAGCATCAAAAAATTATTGATGAATCGATTGCGGGATTTGGGCAAAATAACTAAAAGGAATCGCTCACTATGCATTCTCGTGTAGCCAGAAGATATGCGCAGGCTTTGTTTGAAGTTGCGGTTGAAAAAAATCAGTTAACGTCTGTTGAAGCTGATTTTGAACTGCTAAAACAAAATTATCGTGAAGCTGAGGAATTCCAAACATTGATGACTTCGCCGATCAT
>CAYVDX010000077.1:0-10111 GCA_964450485.1 uncultured Calditrichaceae bacterium | reverse complement strand
CGTATTGATTCAGGAACTGATCCGCAATATTGCCACCGAGCACGGCGGTTACTCCGTTTTTGCCGGCGTAGGTGAACGCACCCGCGAAGGCAACGACCTTTGGATGGAAATGAAAGAAAGCGGCGTATTGGAAAAAACCGCCCTGATTTTTGGTCAGATGAACGAACCACCGGGCGCGCGTCAGCGAGTGGGTTTAACGGCGCTTACCGCAGCGGAATATTTCCGGGATGAAGAGGGAAAAGATGTATTGTTATTCATCGACAACATTTTTCGTTTTACCCAGGCCGGATCGGAAGTTTCGGCATTATTAGGCCGCATGCCCTCCGCGGTTGGCTACCAACCGACCCTGGCAACAGAAATGGGCGAACTGCAAGAGCGCATTACCTCAACCAAAAAAGGCTCCATCACCTCCGTGCAGGCCATTTACGTTCCCGCGGATGACTTGACCGACCCGGCCCCGGCAACCGCTTTTTCGCACCTGGATGCAACAACCGTGTTAAACCGTTCGATTTCGGAAATGGGGATTTACCCGGCCGTCGATCCCCTGGATTCAACCTCAAGAATTCTCGACCCCAACGTGATTGGCGAAGATCATTACCAAACCGCCAAAACCGTACAGGAAGTTCTGCAAAAATATAAAGACCTTCAAGACATCATCGCCATCCTGGGGATGGACGAACTTTCTGATGAAGATAAGTTGGTTGTGCAGCGCGCGCGCAAGATTCAGCGCTTTTTATCCCAACCCTTCTTTGTCGCTGAAGCATTTACCGGGACACCCGGGAAGTACGTACCCTTGCAAGAAACCATTCGCGGCTTCAAGATGCTCATCAATGGTGAGTGTGATGAATTGCCGGAACAAGCCTTTTATATGGTTGGCGGCATCGACGAAGCAATCGAGAAAGCGAAAAAAATGCAAAAATAATCGTTTTTCTTGATATTTTTCACAAATGTTCGCTCAAAATAGATTTAATTAAAGTTCAACTCAATACAAGCGATAATAAAGTAATTGTTATGACGGAGAAATATCTGAGTATTGAACTCGCGACACCAAACAAAAAAGTGAGCATCGGACAGGCAAAGAGCTGTTCGGCGCCCGGAGTATTCGGAAGCTTTCAAATACTCCCCAATCACGCGCCAATGGTGAGTGAATTGGGAATTGGTGAAGTGAAAATAGAATTACCGGCTAAAACGCACTACTATTCTGTGAGCGGTGGTTTCCTGGAGGTTTTAAATAATAAAGTGCTATTGTTATTGGAAACGGCGGAAGCAGCGGAGGATATCGATGTTGCCCGGGCGGAAAAAGCAAAAGAACGAGCGCAAGAACGCCTGGAACATAAAGACAAACACATCGACGCCTTGCGTGCGGAAGCAGCCCTGGCAAGAGCCTTAAACCGTTTGAAAGTTGCCCAAAAATCCTCCATGGGCGTCGCCTACTGAATATAGTGAGTTGTTAATAAATTATCTATCAACTCAATTTTGGAATATCTTAAAATGAGGCGATTTCTTTTTCTAATGGCCCTCGGCGGCCTTTTATCCTCCACGATTTTTGCCAGTCCCCCTCAGCCAGCTGATTCGTCAAAACTGAAAAAATTGATCGGCTATACCGCGGATTTAGCGCTTCAAGCGGCAGTAACCGATTATGTGTACGATCAATTTTTGGATTATGGCGACGGGAAAATCGGAGAAGAAAAATTTCTCATCAGTTTGATGGAACTGGTGAACCGGGAAATGGCGGCTCGATTGCAAAGCCCCAAAGCCGCGCGGCAGCAATATTTCAAAGCGCTGGAAGGCATGTTAGACGAGTTGGGGAAATTTAACAAACGGCTGCACACGGCGGGAATACATGAGTTGGATGATTTTACATCTAATCTCAACGAAGGCATCAAGCTCACCGTCAAGGCGGGCGTGGTCGATTTCAAAAAGAAAAAGATTTTTGAAAATGCCTTGCAAATGTTGTATGTATCCGAAGAAATGATCAAGATGGATCAATTCCAAAGCAACACGGATATTTCCCAAAAAATTCAGCAATCCGAAAACGAACTGTTGGCCGCTTTTGGTAAACAAGATAACGGCAGCAGTGTTTCTTTTGGAAAAAAACCTAACATATACGACCTCTTTGTTGCCTGGAAAAAGAATGAGAAAGTTCACTACGAACTTCAGCTTGTAGATGTAAAGCTCATCCGCGTAAGGTTGTTGAAGGAATCCAGCGATGACGAACGGTTGCGCATGTTTAACAAACAGCTCGACCTTGCTTATACAATGTTCAATTATAATGATTACGACCTCGCGGAACGGCTGCTGGGCGATTTGTTGGAAACCTATCCCGAGTGGGGTTTTCAGGAATTAGATGATTTGTTGTTTTATCGGGCTGAGAGCAATTTTGCCATGGAGCGGCTCATTCATGCGCGGCAGCAATATGAGGCGTTAATCACAAAATATCCCGGCACAACTTACCTGCCCAAGGCATACAACCGGTTGGTTCAAATTAATTACGAATTTGGCAATTACTCCAAAGTGGTTGAATATGCCACATTGAACCAAAATTTGCTCTCGACAACAGATCCGCAATATTATGACATTCAATTTTTATCAGCGATGGCCTATTATGACCAGGGCGACTATGATAAAACAGTGGAAATACTTCAGAATATTCCGACTGAAAATCCCTACTACCATCTTGCGCAATATTTTATCGGTAATGCTTACATCGACGGGCAGTTAACGGACCAGGCGATGCAAGCGTATGCCGGCATTGTCGCAGATAACAGCGCGCCGGCTGAATTGCGCGATCGATCTTTATACAAATTGGGATTGATTCAACATGAGCAGGGAAATTACCTTTCAGCCATTGATTATCTCAACCAGGTTTCTTTGACATTCTCCCAGTATGATCGTATTTTGAATGCCTTTGCATGGAGTTTTTTTGAAATAGAACGTTCCAAGCCGATTGGCGAAAAACGTGATTTCAGTCAAGCACAGCTCTATGCGAATCGTTTAATTACCGAGTATTACGCATCACCCTATAAAATGGAAGCAACCGGGCTTTTGGCTTATATTAATCAAATTCAGAACGCGCCAACTCAGGCGATCAATTTATATCGCGAAGTTTATGAGGAAAAACAGAAATACGGAACAATTGGAGATTATCTTTCGGAACGAAAACGTCTGGAAGCGTTGTATAGAAATGCATTAACGGTTAAAGAAAATGCAATAAAAAGCGACAATATTGAAACATATACCAAGGCCTCAAAATTAGTGGATCAACTCAGGGAAGAGATCGACGGGCTTGATTTGTCCGAGTCCAGTCGATCCGGTATTTCAATGTATCAGGAAGCAAATTCAGTCATTCGGCAAATGAAAGAACTAAATCGACTCAGACTAATGGCTACGGAAGCAAAAAATCAAAAAGCGCTTGAGCGCATTGATAGCCTGGAATACCGCTTGGCGGCTGTTTTAGAGTCATTTCCCAAAGAAGCGTTTGACGCAAAAGGCAATGTCAATTATTTCGATGATTTTCCGGTTGGTACTTACGTGGCGGAAGAGAAATATCGATACCAACAAACACTGGATCGACGCAATGAAGTTAATGCGGAAATTGATGCGGTTGATAACTTATTGAAAAAAATTGATGATCGAATTGCACTGGCGAAAGTTTCCCGGAATTTTGAAAAAGTGGCAATGCTGGAAGCAAAGCGCCGGGATGTCGAGGAGTTAAAAAAACAGTATGATCATCTGTATGTAGCACTCACTAAAACAGAAGTAAACCCTAACCCTTACTCCGAGTTTAACCGTTGGGGAGATATCGGCGCATTTGGAATTATCAATGTTTATTTTGATCAAAAACGGGCGATGCAGGGTCAGCTTGCCCAGGTGTCGGGCGTGTTTAATCGCGTCAATGAGGAGTTAGATTCACGAAAGCAGGAAGTTGAAGATAAAATCAAAAAGATTGAAGCGCAAATACGATTCATGACCATGAAAGCCCGGATGGAAGAACGCACAAGGTTACGAGCTGAACGCGAAAGGGCTTTTAAGGAAAGTTATTTTGATACCAGGGAATCCGAAGCCGGTGAAGAAGAAAATTAAACACATGATTAGAAATAATGACCATAAAATTGGGTTGGCTCCATTGAAAAATCAACAATTTCATTTCTTATTGCTATTGATTGCATTGATGATTTGCAACCCCTCCCGGGGGCGCGCGGACGAGAAAAAATCCAAAATTGATTCACTGCTTGCCAATCGATCTATCGAGACGTTGGTTAAGATGCGGAAAGCATTTGCAAAAGATCGAGACAGGCTGCTGAAAGAGCAGGAAAAAATTCGCGACCGCGGCGTCGATGTTTCCCAGGAATTTTTAGGGCTGGATGAATCCGAAAATTCAAACCAGGATAAAATCCTCATTCGCGTGGCAGAGTATTACATTGAAGAGGAAGACCTGGATTATGAACGCCGGTTTGAGAGGGAATACGAACCTGCTTATGATGAATATGACAGGCAAATGAAACTGTTTCAAAAGGGTGAACTAACCGTAGCGCCTGTAGAGCCGCAAGAGCCGAAGCGGGATTATGGTCGCGCCATTGAAATTTATGACCGAATTATCAACCATTTTCCCGGCTCTGACCTGGTTGATGAAGCTTATTACACGAAAGCTTTTTTATTAGACAAGATGAAGGAAAGCAACGCCGCCCGGCAGATTTTTCAAAAAATTATTGATGAATACCCGGAAAGTCCCTATGCGCCTGAAGCGTATATGAATTTGGCTGAAAGCTTTTTCGCGCCGAAGCCGGCAGATTCCCGCGCGGAAACGATTGTAAAATTGAACAAGGCGATTCAACTCTACAAAAATGTGCTGCAATACAAAGATTCACCGCGCTACGACGAAGCATTATACAAGCTGGGGTGGAGCTATTATCGCCTGGCCGGCGATGATCCCAAGCATTATTCCGATGCAATTGTATATTTTACAGCTGTTGTCAAAGATATTGAGCGATTTAAAACGGTTAATGTCTCCAGAGATTTGGTTCGCAATGACGTTGAGCCCGAAGCATTGGAATTTATCGCGGCATCTTTTATTGACCCTGCTTATTCGAAGAGCGGCGTTTCAAATGCACGTTCATTTATCGAGCGTTTGGGGATGCCCAACTATGGTATTACCGTGATGGAAAATGTTGGCGACAGGTATGCCAAAATTGCCCAGTGGAGCGATGCGCGCAGCGCGTACAGCGAAACATTGGAAATGTTTCCGGATTATCAATTTGCACCGGAAATTCAGAAAAAAATCGCCGACGCCTACATTGCCGACAAGCAATTTGATTTAGCCTATGCGGAACGGGAAAAATTGTTTGAACTTTACAGCCCGAAATCCGCATGGTATCAGCAATTGGAACAGAGTGACGATCCTGAGCGGATTCGCGCCTTAAATGAAGCGTATTCAATATCTGAAGAAGCAATGCGCACGAACGTTTCATATTTGTACAATGTCGCCAAAACCGCCAAGGAAAGCCCGGATGATTCCACAAATGCGCGAAAAATCTTTGGTGAATTTGTCCAGCTTTGTCAAAAATATTTGGATAATTATCCGACGGATGAAAATGCGTACGAAATTAACTGGTCGATGGCGTATGTGTTGGATACGGAGCTTGGGCGGTTTGAGGAAGCCTTTACCGAGTATATTCGCGTAAGCAATGATTATTTGGAAAACGAACGCCAATTGGACGCGGCCACCAATGCCATCACAGTTGCGGATACATTGGTTAAAATTGGCCGGGCTTTTGAAGATCCCTCCGAATTTACTGATAAGGAACTGGCGAATCGTCAGGTGAAAGATTTGGGCAAGGAAGAAAAAATGTTGGCTGAAGCGTATGATAATTACATCAAGCTTTTTCCCAGGTCTGCAAAAACGCCGGAAATTTTGGCCGCTGCCGGCGCGCTTTATTACAACCATCGCAAATATGATCTGGCGCGTAAGTATTACAAAACCATGGTCACAAAATTCCCGGAGTCGCAACAAAAAAGCATTGGGCTTGTGTCATTGATGAACAGCTACTTTTTCCTCGGTCAGTATCACGACGCTGAAATTGTTGCGAAAAAAATTCTGGTGACGCCGGATATTCCCGAGAATCAGGTAGCAATCGCAAAAAGTCGAGTCGGCGAATCTATTTTCAAAAATGGCGAACGTTTGGCGCAGGAAGGGGAATATCTCGAAGCGGCAAAGGAATACCGGCGCGTTTTTGAAGAAGCCTCGGAATATGTCGATTTTGTTGACGCGTCACTTTTTAGAAGCGCCAGAAATTTTGAAAAAGCAAATGAATGGCAGCGGGCAATTGATTCATATAATCTCCTGATTAAAAATTACCCTGATTCCAAACAAGTGCTGTCTGCTTTTAACAACATTGCCGCTGATTATAAAGAGTTGGATGATTTCTTAAATGTGGCAAAAACAAACGAACGGATTTTTCAAAGATTTCCGGATACGCAGGAAGCGGAAAACGCGCTTTTTAACGCCAGTCTGTTCTATGGCAAAGCTGAAGCATGGCAGGATGCAATACGAACCAACAATGCGTATATCGGGACTTATCCCGGCAATCCGGAATCGAAGGATCTGTTGTTTGAAAATGCCAAATTTTATTTAAAATTAAGCGATTTAAAAAATGCCAATCACATTTACGAACAATTCGCGAAAATTTATCCGAATGATCCCTTGACCATTGAAGCGTATTATAATCGCGGCGCATACTATTATGAACGCTCGAAATATGATTCAGCCAAAGTTGAATTTAACAATGCAATCAAAAGAAGCGAAGAATTTGCAAAAACCGGTCGTGACCCAAATTTGTTCTATGCCGCGGAATCAAACTATAAACTTGGACAAATATTATACAATGAATACCTGGCAATTAAATTAGGGTATCCCCAAAGCAATTTGCGAGCGCAGCTCGAACAAAAACGCGAAAAATTAAAAGAAGTTGAAAGAGCATTTACCAAAGTGGTACAGTCCGGCTCAGTTCGCGGGTTTGAGGCGATGTATAAAATTGCCGGCGCTTATGAGGAGTTGGCAAACGCGATAGCCAATCAGCAGTTGCCGGAAAATCAGACGACCGAACAGCTTCTAGTACAGGAAAATCAGATTTTCAGCGCTTCTGTTCCGGCGTACGACCGTGCGGTTGATGAATATAAAAATGTGCTGATCAATTTGCCGGTGCTTGCGGAAAAGTTGGAGATTCCCCTTGATTCGACCCAGATGGCGCCGGCGCCGCAAGTGATTGAGAGCATTGAAGACACCGCTGTTGTTGTGCAAAAAGAGGTGGAGGTTGATAGTAGCCGGCAGGTCGCGTTGAAATGGTTAAACCGAACCCGGGAAAGAATATCATCGATTCAGTACAATGTGGCCGAGCGTGCCTCCGGTTTCATCGATGAATATTTGCGGGTAGAAAATCCCAACCAGGGTATTCGTGCATTGGTCTTTCAGGATCAGGTGTTGAAAACGCTTGTGGCGCCGCAGGTAAAAATCACGATTGATGCACATTTAAAAAACATTCAGGTTGCAAACGAATTGGGGCTTGAAAATAAATACGTCGAAGAGTCCAAGCGCAAAGTGCTCCTGGCAAGTAATATTCTCGCTGACGAATATGAGAAGTTGACATATAAAGCGCTTGATATTTATCAGGTGTCACTGCCCACTTTAGAAAGCCTGGTTCAGCAAGGGGAAACAGCAGCAACAGCAGATGGGTTGGATTATTATGCCTATCAGGATGACTTTTTAATGCAGTTGCTTTTTAATGCGAATAACTATGCAAAAATTGCTCTAAATCAATATAAAACAATACTCCGAATCGCACAGCAAAACAACATAAATAATGATACAAAAGTGACCATCGAACAAAACATGTTCAACTTTGGGTATGAGTCCGGGGCAAAAATGCAAACCCTTGCCAAGGAAGCCGAAACCAAAAGCGAATTTTATCTGAACAAGTTTGATTCAACCCAGAATGAAAATTATCAATTGGGCAGCACCTTTTTTGACGACCAAAGTTTTGAGTTAGGCAATTACGCGCAAGAGGTGTTTTCGATTGCCTACGACATCAGCAAAGAGATGAAAGTTGAAAATATCTGGACCCAACTAATTCTTGTACACCTGGTTGAAATTGATCCCGCGACCTATTTAGTGGATTTGCCGCGTCAGGAATTTACAATATCCAGCAGCGCCGGTTGGAAAGCGCATACGGTTTATGAAACCGGATGGAATTTAGCTGGTTTTGTTGAGCAAGGATGGGGATCGTCCCTTGAAGTTGCCGTGCCCTTTGACATGGTTTTTTCCAGGTTTGATTCTTTAAACATTTCACCTGTCGCGATGTGGGTTGATCATATCGCAAGCCGCGGCAGCTCGGGCGTTACGGGCAACCCGCTTGAAATGCAGGATCGCTCTCAACTGGATTCGCTTGAGCAAGCGGTCAATTTGGATTCATTGAAAAATGTTACCGGATTAGAAGGTCTTTCATCAGAACCGGATACTGTAACAGCTTATTTTCGTAAGTTGGTTAACATCGCATCGAAACCCATTGGCGGATGGATTGCAATCACCGCCGAAAATGGCTATCGATTATATGTAAATGATGTTTATATCACCGGCGTTGATTCTTCGCGCTATGAAAGTGTGGAGTTGATTCCCTTTGAAACATTCTCGGATTTTGTAAAAGCCGGAGATAATATTATCGCAATATCCGCAACGGATGTAAATGGCGCGCCGCACTATGGGGTTCGTTTTTATATGATGATTGAACTTGTTCCCGGTGAAGTCGGCAATGCCATGAATGATATACGCGCAAAAATGCGCCAGGAGGAAGTGCCGTTGGAAAAACTTCGGGAAACCGGTGTGCTAAACAAAAATCGGATTATCGACTAAAGAGGTGTAAAATGAAAATAACCGGCATCTTATATACGGCCATATTGCTTATCAGCGTGTTCTCAATTGCGGTATATTCGCAAGAGCAGGAACAAAAACAAGGCAATAAGGGCGGGGTGATTGAAATTGAAGCGCAGCGATTAGACGTGCGAATGGAATTGCCACAGGTCCAAATTTTGGACAAACGTAAATCATCGCAATTTAACGAAGTAAAAGTTGAAAAGAGTTTTCAATCGGAGTTATCCGGTAAAACGGAAGAGCTTAAATTTAAACCAAATACCACAAAAAAAGTGTCTCAAATTAAAAATATTGAAGAACTTCTAAAAAAACGCCGGTTTTAAAAAATTACAAATACGATAAAAATCAGATATTTTTCAGGGGAGAAGCATAATCATTTTTTCACAACTACCGAAAAGTATAGTAACCATTTAAAACACTAAATCATTTAAGGAGAGTTTTCTTATGGGAAGCCAGTTTTGGAGTGAGTTTTTTAAATCATTTAATCCTGACGCGGAAGGATTTTTTTTCATGTGGTTAATTCTTGTCTTTCTGGTGATCGCTATTTCCATTGCGGTTGAGCGTTTTTATTATGTCATGGTTCGCTCAAATGTCAATTCAGATAAGTTTATGATGGAAATCCGCAAATATGTGACCAGTGGGAATGTCAAAAGAGCCATCGAATTATGTGAAGCAGGCAAGCAAAAAGCCCTGCCCTACGTGGTTTTGGCCGGTCTTAAAAAAGTTGAAGAAAGCGATAGCCTGGATTTTCGCTCGATTCAGAATGCAGTGGATGAAGGCACTTTAGAGGTGATCCCAAAGCTGCAAAGACGTACGAATTATCTTTCGATGATCGCTAATATTGCAACTTTAACCGGATTGATGGGTACGATCTACGGTCTTATTATTGCATTTGCCTCGGTTGGTAGTGCGGATATTCCCGACGATCAAAAAACCCGGTTGTTAGCCGCGGGTATTTCAACCGCAATGAATACGACGATATTTGGGCTGGCCGTCGCTATTCCGACAATTGTCGCATATAATGTGATTCAAAATAAAACGGCTCAAATTATTGATGATATGGATGAGCATTTGGTTAAATTGATTAATTTAATTACCGGCAGTCGTTAAAATTATAATTCAGGAAAAGTTACCATGGCATTTAAACCCTCACTGCGTGCGCACAACAAAATACAGGAAATCCCTTTGGAT
>CAYVDX010000076.1:0-10132 GCA_964450485.1 uncultured Calditrichaceae bacterium | reverse complement strand
CGGCACGTTGTATCGTTCGTAAATTTCTTTTTTGATTACGGTATCCATCACCACCGAACCTTTGGAGACGACTTCCACGACCAAATCCGGCACGCCGCGAATCCAATCCCGCACGATGCCCAGGTTTGCCTTGCGGATGAAAACTATATCCGGCTGAAGACGATTTTCTCTATCTTCAAAAATTATGTCCAATGGTGAATAATAAGTTTCACCTAATTTTTTTATTTTGACGAATTGATTCATTTCATCAAATAAATTGCGCGAAATATGCTGATGCTTTGCTAACGGGCTGGGCGACATAATCTCTTCTCCGTTGATAATTTCCGTCAAATCAAAATCGGATTGTATTGCTTGCTGCACGGCTTCCATGGTTTTCTCCAATTTTTTATCCTGCAATAATTTCGTTAAGCCCTTCAATGACGACATCAAGTTCTTCCGGATCGATTTGGGTGATCCGGTTGCGCAAACGTTTAACAGAAATCGTGCGGATTTGACTAATTTTTACCCAGGATTTTTTGGGAAGTTTTCCGCTTGTTAGCGCAAATGTCAGTGGAAAACCGACTCGCTGCGGTTGACTGGTTAATGCCATTGCAATCACAGTGCCGGATCGGTTGTTAAAAACATCCTGGCTAATAATCAATACCGGCCTTAACCCCGCTTGTTCATTGCCGACAACCGGGTTTAAATTTGCCCACCAAACGTCTCCTCTTAGTATTCGGGCCATTCGTCTATCTCCATTGCAAGGCCTTCTTCCGCCAACGCTTGTTCATCATTCGGATTGAGTTTGGCGCACTCTATCGCCAGACGGCTCTTTTCGAATCGTTTTAATTTTTCTTCAACGGCCGTTTGGATCGCTTTTGAGCGATTCGGAAAAATTTTTTGGTTTACTAACTCATCTATTTTGCTTAAAAATGCACGGTCGATTGAAATCGTAACTTTTGCAGTAGCCATTGTCTCACCTCTAAAGTATTACTTTTTATCATACTTTAATCTGCGCACTCCGCAAAGTCAAGTGCTTAGATTCTTTTTTAAGAAATACTTTTGTCAATTAAAAACTACGCCTCATACCCCAAAATTTCCGCCCGCGATTTCGTCAAAAAAATCCACAGCGGCAGCATGACGATCGATTGCTCGTTTTCATCGATAATTTGCAACCGTTTCCAGTTGATCAACAGCCCTTTTTTAACGTTATGGCGCTGCATAAAGTAAAATAAACGTGAAATTTGCGGCTCAATTTCCTCATCTTTAACGGCAACGCCGACGGGCAGCCCGTTTTTCAAAATGAAATCAATCGCCACTTTATTTTTCCAATAAAAAACCGCTTCCTGCCATTGGAAACGCAATTGCTGAAACACCGCGTTGCGCATTTTTTTGGCGAAATCCTGTTTTTCATTGGTTTTGATCGCCGCAAAAAAACCGTTGTCGATGCAATAAACCTTGCGTGCTTTGGTGGAGGCGAGCTGCTCGTTGATCGAAAAGGAGAAGCAGGACGTGGTAAAAATCATGTAAACTTCCTGCAAATGGCTGATCAAATCCAGCACGGTGGTGCGGTTGCTGCCGATCATTTCCGCGATGCGGGTTACGTTGATGCCGTTGCTCATGTTGAAAATGAGATAAAGCGCCAGCTTTTGCAGCACTTCAATTTTGCGGATGTTGTAGCGTTGGGTGATGTCGCGCAAAATGATGTCGCCGATGTATTGCTGCAACGCCAGAATGTTGCTTTCCGCTTTATCCTGTTTGATCATTTCCGGGAAGCCGCCGTTGTCTAAATATTGATGCAGCAGCGGCTCAACTTTCGCAAAGGCTTTGGACAAATAGAGCATGTCGATGGGTTTTTCCAACAGCGGTTTCAGCGATTTTACGGCTTTGTAGTTTACAAATTCGGCAAAGGAGAACGGAAACACTTCGATGGACGCCTGCCGCCCGGTGAGCAGGGTCGCTAACTCTTTAGAAAACAATGACGAAGACGATCCGGTAATGATAAATTTAACCTGCTCATTCTGCTCGTAATAGGTGCGCAGCCATTTTTCAAACCCGGGAATTTCCTGGATTTCATCCAACAGGATGTATGTGCGCCCCTTTGGTTTTTTGAGCGCGAGAAACGCCCGGTACATCTCATCCAGCGTGTGCACGGTTTTCTCGCTGCCAAAGCGATAATCCTCCAGATTCATAAACACGATATTTTTTGCAGGCACGCGCTTTTTTTTGATGAGATGATTGATGATCAGCTTCAGTAAGCTGCTTTTCCCGGCCCGGCGGATGCCTTTCAGCACCAGAATTTCCCGCCGGTCGATCAAGGGCAGCAGCAATTCGTTGTAGCGATCCCGGGGAATCAGATCGTATTTGAAGGATTTTTGCCAGTGCAAATTGTATTGGGTGAGAAGTTCTTGCATGTGGAAATCGCCGATTTTGATTAACGTTTTAAGATTTGTTAATTATAATTAACAAATTCGTTGTTGTCAACTAAATTTTGCGATTTGTGAGGCTGTGAAATTAATATTAGGTTGAAATAAAATGTTCCAACAGATCATAAAAAGCTTGCTCTTTTTAGACAAACTTAGTATTATAATCCAATATTGTTATGATATTATTGGATTATGATCCATCTTTTGCTGTAATAGTCTAGTTTCAACGGTTTTAGAGGCGCAAGAATGATTGCCAGAATCTTATTTACAACGATAAAAAAACATCTATACAAAGGAAAAGCGATTCTTATTGTAGGACCTCGGCAAACCGGAAAAACAACTTTACTCAAACATATCGGCAAGGTCGTTGATGATAATCCGCTTTACCTTAACTGTGATGAACCTAATATTCGTAAGCGGCTACAGGATGCCTCCGCAAGTGCATTAAAAAATTTAATAGGCAAAACAAGGCTTGTGTTGATCGATGAGGCGCAACGTGTTGAAAATATTGGTTTAACGCTGAAATTGATGGTTGATCAAATAACGGGAGTACAAATTATCGCTACGGGTTCATCGGCGTTTGAACTGTCCAATAAAATCACGGAACCATTGACCGGCAGGAAATTTGAATACTTTTTGCTGCCGATTGCCACAGCGGAACTGGCCGCGCATACCCATTGGATTGAAGAAGAAGCCTTGTTAACGCACCGGTTGATTTATGGCATGTATCCCGACGTGATAAATAACCCCGGCGACGAAAAGCTAATCTTAGAAAACCTTACTACAAGCTATTTATACAAAGATATTTTTACTTTTCAGGACCTGCGCCGTCCGGAAGTCCTGGAAAAACTGCTGGAAGCGCTCGCCTTGCAAGTCGCCTCGGAGGTATCTTACAATGAATTGGCGAAAACGGTTGGGCTCGATATAAAAACGATTCAACGCTATATTTATATGTTAGAAAAGACCTTTGTCATTTTTCGATTACGCTCCTTTAGTCGCAATTTGCGGAATGAGCTTAAAAAGAGCAGAAAAATATATTTTTATGATAACGGTATTCGCAATGCCATCATTCAGAATTTTAACCCTGTGGAATTACGTAGTGATTTGGGAAGCCTGTGGGAGAATTTTATGATTAGCGAAAGAATAAAATGGCTTTCAAATAATGCAATTTTTATGAACCGTTATTTTTGGCGCACCCGGCAGCAGCAGGAAATTGATTATATCGAAGCGTATGACGGTATTTTGCATGCATATGAATTTAAGTGGCGTCCGACAAAAAAAGTGCGTTTTCCCAGAACATTTTTAAGTGCCTACCCAAATCACCAAACAACAGTGATCTCACGGGAAAATTACCTCAATTTTTTAGGTGTGAAAAGTGGATAAAAAATCCGCCGGGGGCGAACCCGCCAAAAATAGTGCACCAGGTTTTCTACTTCCCACTTTGCAACATCAGCCAGCCGCTTCGCAACCCCAACGCCAAAATCAGGGGAATGTTTGCTTCGTGCAAATCCTGCGGCCAAAATGCCCAACCCGCCAGCGTGATAATCAAAAACCCGACGTAAACCGCTAAATAGCCCTTCAGCCAGCGAAATTTGCCAAAAAACGGCAGCAACCCGGCGATAAGCAGGTTCACCGGCCAGGCCCACAGCAGATTCCAGTTATCAACAGTCGTTGAATGTTCCGTGGCAAACCAAAGCAGGGCGATGATCACGCCGATCAGACCGGTAACGCCGAACAGCAGGTAATCGATCCAATTGACCGGCGAGCGACGTTCATTGCCGGACTGATATTGCCGAAACGTTAAAAATGCTGTCAAAAGCAATAGCGCCCACAGGATAATATCCATCCACGGGAGGGCTGTTTCCGGGTTTGCCGCCCGCGGGGGAAAATGCAGCGTGTCCGTTCGAGCCACCAGCGGCTGCCATTGCCCGTCGATGCGAATTTTGCCCCTGGCAACGGATTCATAGAGATAATCCGGCAAAAACAGCGATTCACGCGCAGTGGCGACGCGGTCGGTTTTTGCGCCGAGGGCCAGGTCAATGCCGTAATCGCTGAACGGCAGCGCTTTCAAATACTGGTCGATGTATTGGCGAAAGGTCAGGCGGCGGTTTTCGTTGAAAAAAAGCCGCACATCATCGCCGAGGGTGCGCTCAAACACATCGCGGATGCGCGTGGCGCAGTTATCGAAAAAAAAGTCGTAGCGATAGTAGCGGTTTTGCGGCAGGTGATTCCATTCCAGGAATTCAAACACAAAATCGCGCATCTCCGGGGTGAGGTTGAGCCGCTGTTCGATGATGGCGCGTTCTTCTTTGATATACATATTTTGCGCCCAAATATATCGATAGGCAGAGAGCTTGTAATCCAGCTTGCCCCGGCAAAATTTCAGGTAAAATCCCGGTTCGTCAAAATCAAAGGTGCCGTAATTGTAAATGCGATCCAGGTTTAACGCCGGATCGACCACGCGAAAGGCGCTGTGCCCGAAGGTGGTGTAGAGCTCCGTGCCGGGTGAGATGGTCAGCAGCGAAATTATCGCCTGTTCCGAGAGACGTCCGGGCCGTTGGGCAAGGATTGTCTGCGCTGCCAACGTTAGCAAAATCAGCATCATTGGTAAATTTAAGCGACGGCGGTTGCACATTTGGTTTCCCTTGTTTGTGGCATTTTGGACGGAGATAAAATATTCAGTACCGGACTATTTTAGGAAAGGGGGGCAAAAGCGGAGCTTTAGGGGAAAATAACGTTACAAAGCGGGAGCTTTGTAACGAGAATCGCTAATTTTGTCAATACTTGTTGCTTCCCGAAGCGCCGGGATTGCAACACGATTTTCCAAGAAGCGCTGCTTCTAATTCACGCAATATTGCCCGCTTTTAAAAAGTGTCCGGTACTGATACTTTTGGCAAAAAGCGCCAAGAACGTAAAGCATCATTTATGATGAGTGCATAACGAGGTTGGGGCAGAAATTGAAAAGTTTGATTTGGTTTTTATGGCGTCAGTGGAATGCTCACGACCGTTCCCTACCAGCGGATGTTTTTTGTAGGGAATGGTCGTGACCATTCCTTGTTTTCGTTACGGCAATAAAATACTCAGGCGTGTTTTTTGTAAGCCGAGGGCGAAACGCCAAACTGCTTTTTAAACGCGCGGGTAAAATTCGCCTGATCGCTGAAACCCACTTTGTAGCAGATTTCCGCGACGTTGCCGGCCTGCTGCCGCAACAGATCGGCGGCGCGCTGCAAACGCTGGGAGCGGATGAGCTGACCGGCCGGTTGATCGATGAGCGCATTGAGCTTTCGGTTGAGCTGCGACACGCTCATGCCGATTTCCTCGGCCAGCGCTTCGACGCTAAAACCGGGCCGGGACATTTCCCTGTCGATGGCGGCCAGCGCCTTTTCCAGAAACGCCTGATCCACCGGCGTAACCGCCACTTCCGCCGGTTTGATCACCGTAACGCCGCGGAAACGCTCCCGCAATTCTCGCCGCAAATGAATCAGGTTGCGCACCTGCGCCAACAACTCGCGGGCGCTGAACGGCTTTAGCAAATAAGCGTCCGCCCCGGTTTCCAGCCCGGCGATTTTATCCTGCAAATCCGCCTTGGCCGTCAGCATCACGATGGGGATGTGGCTGGTTTTCTCATCTTTTTTCAAAGTTTGGCACAGTTGGTAGCCGTCCACCTTCGGCATCATCACATCGCTGACGATCAAATCCGGGATCGTTTCCAATGCCCGGGAAATGCCCGCTTCGCCGTCGCCGGCTTCGAGTGTGCAAAACTCGTTTTCCAACTGTTCGCGAATGTATGCGCGAATATCCGGGTTATCTTCTACGATCAGAACGATGGGTTTGGCGTTGCCCGGGGCAATTTTTTCGACGGCGGGCGGGGAAATTCCATTGACCTCGCCGATAAGCGTTTCCGCATCGATGGCGCGTTCGCCGGTCATGGGGGTCTGAACATCATCCGCGGGCGGAGATATTTCCGCCGGGCCGGCCAGCGGCAGACGGACAAAAAAATCACTGCCCTTTCCCACGATGCTGTTCACCGAAACGTCGCCGCCGTGCAATTCCACTAACTCTTTTACCAACGCAAGACCGATGCCGGTGCCGTCAAATTGCCGGGTTTGGGAAAGATCCGCCTGGTAAAAACGGTCGAAAACATGCGCCGCCTGTTCCGGGGCAATGCCCACGCCCGTATCCGACACACTCACCACCGCCATTTCGGGCTGACCGGCCGTTTCGCCGCTTTCCGCCCAACATTCCACGGTTATGCGCCCGTCCCGCCCGGGCGGGATAAATTTGATGGCATTGGATAACAAATTTGAGAACACTTTTTCCATTTTATCCGGTTCGAAGCGCACCGGCATATCATCCCGTTCCGTGGAAAATTGCAGGGTGATCCGCCGCTGCTCCGCCATCAGCTCGAAGGAATAGACAACCTGCTTCACAAAACCGACCAGGTTTTGCCGCGTCGCGTGCAGCGTCATGCCGCCGGCTTCAATTTTGGATAAATCCAGCAGTTGGTTGATCAATCCCAACAGCCGCCGGGCGTTGCGATTGGCTACTTCCAGCTTGCGCTGGTCTTTGGCGGCGCTTATCGAAGTCATCAGGCTTTCAATTTGTCCCAAAATCAGGGTCAGCGGGGTGCGGAATTCGTGGGAAATATTGGCAAAAAAACGCGATTTCATTTCGTCCAAATGATGTAATTGCTCAATTTTCACCTGCTCAAACGCCAGATCATTTTTCAGCCGGATGCGATTCATTTCGTAGCGGCGGAAACCGTAGAGAAGCCCGAGGATGGCCAGGCCGTAAAGGGAATACGCCCACCAGGTTTTCCAGGGCGGCGGCGCGACATGCACGCGCAAGGCGGCGCCGCTCTCATTCCAAACGTTGTCATTATTGGCGGCTTTGACCCGAAAAACATAATCACCGGCGGGCAGGTTGGTAAAAGTGGCGGTGCGGGTTGCGCCGTTATCAATCCAATCTTCATTAAATCCTTCCAGCATGTAGGCATATTGATTCCGCTCCGGCGCGGAATAATCCAGGGCGGCGAATTCAAATGAAATGATATTTTCCCGGTATGTCAGAAAAATTTCCCTTGCTTCGGCGATGTCGCTGTTAAGAATCGCGGGATGTTCTTCCGGCGAAACCGGTTTGTTGGATATGCGAAAACCGGTGATAACCACCGCCGGGATATGCGGGTTATCAACAACCCGGCTCGGCTGAAAATAGCTCAATCCCTTGATGCCGCCAAAAAACATCTCCCCGGACTGACTCTTAAAATAGGCCCCGGTGTTGAATTCGTTGCTCTGCAAACCATCGCTGGCGTCAAAATTGCGAAATTCGCCGGTCGTGGGATTAAAACGGGAGAGTCCTTTATTCGTGCTCATCCAGAGGTTGTTGCTCGAATCAATCAAAATGCCGTAAACGACGTCGTTGGGCAGCCCGTCTTTTTCAGTGAAGTGCGTAAATTGTTCCGTCTGCATGTCAAAATGATTCAGGCCGCCGCCGGCAGTGCCGATCCAAAGCGCCTGCCCGGGGTTGCGCGGGTCTTCGCAGATCGTGCGAACCACGTTGCCGCTGATGCTGGTTGGCTGCGCCGGATCATTCCGGTAATATTTAAACCGGCCGCTGGCGGGATTAAAACGCGCCAGCCCGACGTCCGTGCCCAGCCAAAACCAGCCCCGCCGGTCCTGCTAAATACCGCTCAGGCTCCGCTTCGGCAGTTGCTTGCGGTAACGATAATGGTTGAATTCACCGGTGAGTGGATCAAACCGGATAAAAAAATACGCCGTGGCAAACCAAATTTTTTGATCCCGGTCTTCCAAAACGGTGTAAACGCCTTTCTCTAACGCGCTTGTTCTCCTGCCGGGGTCTGTTTTAAAATGGCGCACCTGTCCATCTTCCAGGCGGTATCGATAAAGCCCCTCGTAACAGGCTACCCAAAGATTCCCCCGATGATCTTCGATCATCGCATGGACGCCGGTATTTCCAAAATTTTCGGGGTGTTGCGAATCCCCTTCATAACTGATGAGCGTGTCGGCGGCGCGGTTCCAGCGATAGAGCACGTCCGTGCCAATCCAGATATCTCCTCGTGAATCTTCCAGCACCGAGGTAATGCTAAACCGGGTGATTCGGGAGGGATAATTTTGGGGACGGCGATAGGTCTGGAAACGATTTGCCTTGGGATCGTGAATGTTGAGACCGTAGCCATTGGTGGCAACCCAGATCACGTCCGATTGATCGCGGATCAGCACGGTCAGGCCATTGCTGTTTATTGACGCCGGGTTGAAGGGATCGTGCCGGTAATACCGATATGTGCGATCGGCGGGATCAAAAATCATCAACTCATCGGGCGTGGTCATCCAGAGCTTACCATCCGCCGCTTCGACAATATCATAAACATTACCCCACCCGCGGCGGAAATTCCGGTAGTGATGGGGAAAAAGGTGATAATGGCCGGTTCGGATATCCAGCCGGTAAATACCGGATACCGTGCCCAGCCAGAGGTTCTGATCCGCGGATTGAAAAATGGAAAAAACGTGATTATCCGAATCAGGGCGCGGCGGACCATGATCGAAAATGTAGCGGCGAAATTTGCCGGAAATCGCCGGTGTGGATAAGTCCAGCATATTCAGCCCTTCCGAGGTTCCGATCCACAAATTTCCATCGTTGGCGAGGCGCATGGATTGAATAAAATTATGGTTAATGCTGGTCGAATCGCCCGGGTTGTGTTGATACACCCGGAATCGCGGCGTCCTCGAGGTTCGCGCGTCGGCGGGAAGGCAAAGGAGGCCGTCCCGGGTGGCGATCCACATATTTTTCCAGCGATCTTCCGCGATGGCAATAACGTGATTGCGATTCTGGGTAGCGGAATCCGCCGCCGGGAACTGATACCGCCGGAAACGGTTGGTGCGGCGATTTAAGCGGTTCAGCCCGCCATTCAGCGTGCCCACCCAAATATCGTTTTGCGCGTCCTCAAATAAGGCGGTGATATAATTGTTGGAGATAGACGTTGAGTCAAAGGGATTATGCTTGTAAATGGTAAACCGGTAACCGTCGTATTTATTCAGCCCGTCCTTGGTGCCAATCCAGATAAAACCGGTCCGGTCCTGCATGAGCGCATAAATCGCGCCCTGGGAAAGCCCGTCTTTTAGGGTGAGTTTATCAAAGGTAAGTGTTTGCGCCGACAGCCGGTTGCCGCCAAAAATCAAAGCAAGAATGCAGGTGACAAAAATAATCCGTTCCATCGGGGCCATTGTGATTAATTCGGGGCAATTTATTGATAATTATGGAATAAAGCAAGCAATGGTATCAATGAAAAAGCATGCATTAATGCGTTTTTTTAAACAACCCGCCGCGCGGCCTCGGCAATCTTCTCCGCCGGTGTGCACAGGGAAACCCGCACAAAATCCCGCCCGTTTTTGCCGAAAATGCCGCCCGGGGCAATAAAAATATTTTTTTCGTAGAGCAATTTATCGACAAAATCCTTAACATCGCGGACAGCCCCCGGGGCTTTCGCCCAGACGAACATACCTGCTTTGCCGCGGTCGTATTTGCAGTTTAGCGCGTCTAAAAATTGATAGACTAATTCCCGCCGCTTTAGGTAGCGGGCATTTTGGACGGCGTGCCAGTCGTCGCTGTTTTTCAAAGCAACCGCGGCGGCTGATTGCACCGGCAAAAACGCGCCGGAATCAATATTGCTCTTCACTTTCACGATGGCGTTTAAATAATCCTGCCGTCCG
>CAYVDX010000075.1:0-10137 GCA_964450485.1 uncultured Calditrichaceae bacterium | reverse complement strand
CATTAACTGATTCAATTGCTCGGTTTTCTCATTAATATAATTGTCTTTTTCGCGTAACTGAATTTCAAGTTTGAGTAACTCTTTTTCTTTCTTTCCGACAATTTCTCCTCTACGATCAATATCCATTTCTTTTCGATCGAGTTTTTGCTCGATTTCTTTTAGCCGGGAAAGTTTTTTTTCATATTCTAACTCTAAGGATTGTTTTTGCTCAAAAATTTCTTCCTCAGCTTCGATCATTGCTTCTTTTTTAATCGTTTCAACTTCTTTTTGCGCGTCCGAGACAAGCATTTCAGCATTTTTACGCGCGGATAATAAAGCGTTGTTTGAAACTGTTTTCAGATATAAAATAACGCCTGCTCCGCCGATCAAAAGGCCGAAAAGCAGCGCTCCTAATGTTAACATTCTTATATTCCTCCACGTTTGCGATCCATCCAAACGTAAATCGCAGACGAGTAATCACCGCGGCTCGCCGAGCGTTACGTTTCTCCATCATCTCCCGATTACTTCTTTTTCCTGATTTTCATCACAAATAATCAAAAACCCTGTACTGCTCCAGTGGATTTGAAGAAGAACCTTCCATTGCACAGTGGGTGTTTGCCTAAACGATTCATGCTCCCTTCTCACCGGAAGGCTTGCAATAGGCGCCCAGAGTCAAACTCCCTAATTATTGACGTTGGTTCTTCCAAATACGACACCAGAACCGATACAGGGTTTATTCGGTCGTTTCGGTAAATTCGTTCAAATAATGATCAATTTTATCGCAGACATCCTTGCTTTTTAATTCTATTGTGTTCAGGGTGATATTATTTTGTTCATAAGATGTTTGTAGATCATAAAATTGTTCTGCGATGTTTAAAGCAGCAAGTACCGCTATTTTTGCCTGCGATCTTACATGGGTATGTTTCGCAATTCGTTTAATTTTGTCATCAACTAATTTTGCAATTTTTTGAACATACTCAGGGTCTTTGTCGGATTTCAACAAAAAAATATCGCCGCCAATATTGACCTTTACCGAGCTTCTGCTGTTTTGATCTTCCATAAAATTTTACATATTTCAGGGATTAAAAAGAAATTATATGTTGATATCTTCTAATTTGACTGCCAGACGTTCTATTTTGTTTTTAATTAGTTTTTCTCTCTCCTTCAATCGTTTATTCTCTCTTTTCAGTTTTTGGTTTTCGACCTCCAGCGACTGAATATGTCCGGAAACATCCGTAACATCCGCTACCTGCTGATATTGCTTCATTTCATTCTTAAGCCGGGCGTTTACCTTTACCAGCCGATCGAAACGAGCCAGCACTTCATCAATCCGGTTAACCAGCACCGTAAAATTTGATTTATACAATTCAGTCATTGCCCTGCGATCTCAGCTTTGCATGATGAGCTTTTTGAACAGCCGCCATGATTTGTTCAAACCAATGGGTTATCTCTTCATCCGTAAGTGTCTTTTCAGTTGATTGAAAAATCAGGCGAAATCCCACACTTTTACTCGACGCTTCAATCTGTTTTCCGGTATATAAATCAAAAACATACGCATCTTTTAAATATTTCCCACCGACTCTTCGAATCGTTTCAATTATTTTATCTGAAGAAATATCGCGATCAACGATAACCGCTAAATCACGTTCAACCCTCGGGAATTTTGGTATTTCCTGAAATTGCCGCGCCGTTTTTTGATGTTCAAAAAGCTTGCGAACGTTCAATTGGGCGATGAGCACCGGGCTAGCAATATCAAAATGCGTCCTGAGGGAATTTCGCAGTTTACCAATATAACCGATTTCGTCTTCACCTAACAAAACTTTAACCGCTTCATTTTCAACCGCGAAATTATCATAAGGAATAAATGCAAGTTTGTCAAGTGAAATTTTGTCAGCCAAAAACTCAACCACGCCTTTGATATCGTAAAAGTTAAAGAGTTCCCGGCTTGACAACCAATCATCACCACCGCGAGTGCCGGTCAAAGCAACTGCTAACTGTATTTCTTCGTGCGGACGTTCGTTTAAACTGCCGGGATATTGATATACACGGTTGATTTCAAAGATGGCCAAATCTTTTTGCTGCCGGTAAATATTCCATTGCAATACGGCGAGAAGGTTTGGGACTAAGTTGTTGCGAAGTCCGTCAAGGTCTGCATTAAGGGGATTTAACACCGTGTAAACGGGATCGCCGGTCATTTCCTGAAACGCTTGCGAATTGATCAGGCTATTTGTGACAACCTCCTGAATGCCAATGCCGGTCATGGTGGTTTTCAGCGATTCGACAAAATCATCAAACGGATTATCGTGGGTCCGGTATGAAATCGGCGTGGCCGCACAAAGGGGAATGTTATCGTATCCGTAAAGCCGGGCGACTTCCTCTGCGATATCCGCAACGCGGGTCAAATCCGGGCGAAATGTTGGCGCAATTACATTTTCACCGTCTGCCCTGATTTCAATTTTTCCCAATAATGCGCGCATTTCGTCGCCGCTCAGGTTCGTGCCAATCAATCGATTGATTTCCGCGGTTTTCAACTCAATTTTCACCGGGTGAATTTTTTGGGGATAAATGTCCACAACCCCTTCGGCAACCTCACCGCCGGCAAATTTCACCAACAGTTCGACAGCGCGGGCCTGGGCGTGCAAAACGCCATTGGGATCAACGCCGCGTTCAAAACGCATCGATGCTTCCGAACTCATCCCCAAATACCGCAAGCTCCGCTGAATATTTTCCGGCTGAAAATACGCTGCTTCCAGCAAAACGTCCGTGGTGCGATCATTCACTTCGGAATTTAACCCGCCCATGATGCCGCCCAACGCCACTGGTTTTTCCGCATCACAAATCAAAACCGCGCCGTGCTGCAATTTGTGGGATTTTTCATCAAGCGTGACAAAGGTTTCCCCGTCCCGGGATTCCCGTACGATAATTTTTCCACCGGAAACAAATTTAAAATCAAAGGCGTGCAGCGGCTGGCCGGTTTCAAACATCACGTAATTGGTAATATCAACCACGTTGTTGATGGAACGCATGCCCACCGCTTCCAAACGGCGCGCCATCCAGTCTGGCGATGGACCAATTGTGATATTTCGTATCAAGCGGGCGGAATAACGCGGGCAGGATTCCGGGCAGTCAATTTCGACGGAAACGAAATCAGCAACATTTTTCGCGCTTTCGGAAAAATCCGGGGTTGGCACATGCAGGGTTACGCCGGCAATCGCGGCAACTTCCCGGGCAATACCGATGTGATTCATGCCGTCAGGGCGATTGGGTGTAATGCCGATATCCAGCACATAATCCGTTTCAATATTCAAGGCGGCGCCCAGCGGTAAGCCGATTTCCAGGTCGTCAGGCAACACCCAGACGCCGTCGGATTTTTCCGCGAGACCCATTTCCTCTTCCGAGCAAATCATGCCGAAAGAAACAACGCCTCGAATTTTTGCCTTGCGGATTTTCATGCCGTTCGGCAGCACTGCTCCGATTTTTGCAACGGGAACGCGCTGGCCGGCGGCAACATTCGGCGCGCCGCAAATAATTGTCAGCGGCGCGCTGTTTTTTACATCGACGATGCACACCGAGAGTTTATCCGCGTTGGGATGCTTCTCTTTTTTGATGACTTTGCCAACCACGACCTTATCGACATCTACGCCTTTTTGATCAACGCTGTCAACTTCGAAGCCGGCCATGCTGAGCGATTCCGCCAAATCGTCCGGCGCAATGTCAAAATTCACGAAATCTTTCAACCAATTATAGGATATTTTCATCGTATTGTTTTTATTGATGTTATCAAGTTAAAACTGTTCCAGAAACCGCAGATCATTATCGAAAAAGAGTCGGATATCCTTGATACCAAATTTTAGCATCGCGGCGCGATCGATGCCCATGCCGAATGCCCAGCCGGTGTATTTTTCCGGGTCAATGCCCACCATTTCAAACACGTTTGGATCCACCATGCCGCAGCCCATCAATTCCAGCCATCGACCGCCGCGGGCGGATTCCCACCAAATATCCATTTCCGCGCTCGGTTCTGTGAAGGGGAAAAAACTCGGTCGAAAACGCACTTTCATATCATGCCCAAACATTTCCCGGGCAAATCGCGAGAGAATCGCCTTCAAATCACCCATGCTAACGCCTTCATCGACGTACAGCCCTTCCACCTGGTGAAAAACCGGTGAATGGCTGGCATCGGGCGTATCCCGGCGATAAACCCGCCCCGGCGCGATGATGCGAATCGGCGGTTTTTGTGCCTGCATTGTCCGTATCTGTACCGGCGAGGTATGGGTACGCAGCAATAGTTCCTCGGAGACGTAAAAAGTATCCTGCATTGAGCGGGCGGGATGCAATTTGGGCGTGTTCAACGCTTCAAAATTCAGATAATCCGTTTCAACTTCGGGACCATCCGCCACCGTAAATCCCATCCGCGAAAAAATCTGCTTGATCTCTTCCCGAACCTGGGACAGCGGATGTTTCCGCCCGAGGCGCGGCTTACGACCCGGCAACGTCAAATCAATTTGCGGACCGTGCTTTTGGCTTCCCGACTGTGCCCTTTTCTCTTTGATACCTTCTGTTACAATAATGCGCAGTTGATTTAGCAACTTTCCAATCTCAGGACGCTCGTCTTGCGACAGGCTGCCAAGTTGTTTAAACAAGCCGGTTACCAACCCCTTTTTTCCCAGGTATCGTATCCGCAGCTCTTCTAATGTCTGATCATTTGGGGCTGTTTGAAGATCAGCTAAAAACTGCTCTTTAACGCTGTTAATTTTGTTTTTCATTAAACATTCCCTTACTAACACTTCAATACCGGACACTGATAGGAAAGATTGCAACACGATTTTCCAAGAAGTCTTGCTTCTAATTCACGCAATATTGCCCTCTTTTAAAAAGTGTCCGGTACTGAAACTAATACATAAACGATATCAACCTGGCAACAATTCTGACAAAAAATAATTACTGATAAAAAAATAGGAATTGAATACAAATTCAATTCCTATCCAATGCAGTTAGCGCGTTATTTATTACGCGGCGACGGTTTGTTCCACCAAGGCTTTAAAAGCTTCCGGCTCGTGCATCGCCAGGTGGGCAAGCGCTTTACGATCCAAATCGATATTTTTTGTTTTTAATCCATAAATAAATTGGGAATATGTCGTGCCATTCATTCGGCACGCCGCATTGATACGCATAATCCAAAGCGCCCGAAAATGGCGTTTTTTCTGCCGGCGATCCCGGTATGCGTATCGTAAACTCTTTTCGACCTGATCCTTTGCGGTTCGATATAAACGGCTTTTGCCTAAACGGTAGCCCTTGGCCATCTTTAATAATTTTTTATGCCGACGCTTTGCCGCGACATTGTTGGTTGCTCTTGGCATTTCAAATTTCTCCGTTATCTATACGTAATTATTGTAAAATTTATTTCAAAACCGTGCAATGTAACCACAAAACAGCTTACTCTAAAATCATGTGGTGGACTCTCGGCGCATCAACATCATGCACGTAACGATATTTTCTCAAATCGCGCTTCCGTTTTGTCGATTTTTTAGTCAAAATATGGCTTTTATAGTTCCGGCGATGTTTAATTTTTCCACTTGCAGAAACTTTAAAACGCTTTTTTGCGCCCCGGTTGGATTTCATCTTTGGCATATTCGTTTCCTCTTTTTATTCAACGCTTTATGGATACGGGTCGGGTGTATCCATTCTAAAAAATTTGTATTAAAATTTACTATTCAACATCATCGTCATCCGTCTTCCCTCCATCTTGATTGGGGATTCGACAGCGCCATGCTCCTCCAGAGACTCAACCACTTTTTCCAACAATACTCTTCCCATATCCTTATAAGCTAATTCACGCCCGCGGAAAAACACAGTGAATTTTACTTTATTTTTGTGTTCCAAAAACTTTTTCGCCTGATTCAACTTGGTCTCCAAATCATGGGTATCGGTCTTCGGACGGAGGCGTATCTCTTTTACACTAACGGTATGCTGCTTTTTGCGCCCCTCTTTTTCTTTTTTACTTTTTTCATATTGATATTTACCAAAATCCATGATTCTGCAAACCGGCGGGGTGGCATTTGGGGCGACCTCAACCAGATCGAGCCTCGCATTCTCAGCAATTTTTAATGCCTCAACTGTTGGCATTACCCCAAACTGACGCCCGTCATGTCCAATAACACGAACTTGCGGAACTTTGATTTTGTTGTTAATTCTGGTGAATGTTGCTTTTTTTCTGATACTTTTCTCCTGTAATAAAGTGAAACATACGAACGCGATGACAGCGTAGTTTTTTTAAACTGTGTGATTCAACTTGTTGATTTTATTTCCTTTGAATCAATCTCCTCCACAAGTTGCCGGACAAGCTCCTCGACAGATACAGCGCCTTTGTTGCCTTCGCCTTTGTGCCGGAGTGACACCTGTTTTTTTTCGACTTCCCGGTCGCCGACAATCAGCATGTATGGTATCTTTTGAACTTCAGCTTCACGAATTTTAAAACCAACTTTCTCGTTACGCGTGTCAATCGCAGCGCGGATGTTTTTTTCAAGCAATTTTGCCTTCACACACTCGGCATATTCATGATGCCGGTCGGTAATGGGCAGCAAAACCGCCTGAACCGGGGCCAGCCACAGTGGAAAATTACCGCCAAATTGTTCAATCAGAATGCCGGTAAACCGTTCGATGGAGCCTAGCAATGCCCGGTGAACCATAAACGGCATGTGCGCGTTGCCGTCCGCGCCGATGTATTTCAATTTAAAACGCCGCGGCAGATTGAAATCAAATTGAACCGTGCCGCACTGCCACAGCCGGCCCAATGCGTCGATTACTTTTAAATCAATTTTGGGTCCATAAAAAGCAGCTTCTCCTTCATGGCGTGTATAATCCCATTTTTTCTCAGTCAACGCATGAACAAGCGCCTGTTCCGCACGCTCCCATTCACTTGCTTCACCGGCATACTTGGCGCTGTTTTCAGGGTCCCAAACGCTCAACTCAATTTTGTATTCATTAAAACCGAATGTTTTCATCACGGATTCCAATAAATCCAACACGCCTAAAATTTCCGCATTCAATTGTTCTTCGGTGCAAAAAATATGAGCGTCATCCTGGGTGAAACCGCGAACTCGCAGTAATCCATGCAGCACGCCGCTTTTTTCGTATCGATAGACCGTGCCAAATTCCGCCATCCGCACCGGCAAGTCGCGATAGCTATGCAGCTTTGTTTCAAAAATCTTGATGTGGCAGGGGCAATTCATCGGCTTGATGAAATATTCCTCGCCTTCAATGGAGATGGGATACATATTTTCCAAAAACCACTCGTAATGCCCACTAATTTTATACAGTTCAGCGGAAACAATGTGCGGACTAACCACAAATTCGTAACCGCGTTTTTCCTGTTCGTCTTTGATAAAATTTTCAATGGTTTGCCGGACAATGGTCCCCTTGGGATGCCAATATGCAAACCCAGCGCCGGCGTCTTCAGAGTGAAAACTGAACAAATCCAGTGCTTTTCCCAAACGCCGGTGATCGCGTTTTTTGGCTTCCTCGATGCGATGGAGGTATGCTTCAAGCATCTGTTTTTTGGGAAAATTCGTCGCATAAAGCCGTTGCAGCATTTTATTGTGCTCGTCGCCGCGCCAGTACGCGCCGGCAACGCTGAGCAATTTAAAATATTTCCCCAATTTTCCGGTGGAAGGCACGTGCGGCCCGCGACAGAGATCGACAAATTCACCCTGTGAGTAAGCGGTAATCGTCGAATCATCCGGCAAATCGTTGATCAAATCGAGTTTCAGCGCTTCATGCTTTTCTTTAAAAAATGCCAGCGCTTCGTTTCGATCCAAAACCGCGCGTTCAATCGGGTAATTTGCATCAACAATCTTCGACATTTCCGCTTCAAGCTCGACAAAATCTTCCGGGGTAATCGGGCGATCCAAATCAATGTCGTAATAATAACCGCCATCAATGGGTGGCCCGATACCTAATCGCGCTTCGGGAAATTTACGTTTGATCGCCTGCGCCATCAAGTGTGCGCTGCTGTGCCAAAATACCTCTTTTCCTTCCGGATCCCTGAATGTCAGGATTTGAAGCTCGCCATCCCTTTCGATTGGCCGCCATAGTTCCAAAACTTCGCCATTGAATTTTATTGCCAACGCCTGCTTTGCCAGGCGAGCACTGATTTCCCTGGCAATTTCATTACCGGTGACGCCGGCTTTGTATTCACGCGCGCTGCCGTCGGGAAAGGTTATTTTAATATATTTACTCATCTTTTTTACGGCAATTCCATCTTCTAAAAATTTGACAAAGCCACGAATAATATCCGTGGCTCACAACGAGTGGGGCTGACCAGAATCGAACTGATGACCTCCACGATGTCAACGTGGCGCTCTAACCTGCTGAGCTACAGCCCCTAACCACTTTGAATGGCGAAAAATATAAAATCCACCGGTAGCAAAAGCAAGTATAAATTAAAAATGATTCACGATTTACGTTGGCAGGAAATCCGGAAAAGAAATTAATGAAATGGCTATTTATTCAGCAACTCACGTATCTGGTAAGTGTTCATTCCGGCATGAATTTCACTGCTGTAAAGCCGTTTGATGACGCGTTTGTCAAGCGATGAATATGAAGACACATCGCTATTTCCCTGGTAAAAAATGCTGTCTTCAAATTTCATCGAATCATTCATCAACCCCAACGTTTGTGTCAGCTCTTCGCGAATCAAATGCGACCGGTGTTTTTGGTCGATATGATCGCTGCCAATCACGACGCAGCCTTTGTAAATTTCGCCGGTGGGATGCCACCATGTTCGAAAAAAACCGCCGTAAAAAATTATGCCGGGCGGTTCATATTGATAAAATTCACTGTGCGGAATGAACATCAGCTTGACATTCCCATGCCCGCGCGTTAAGGCGATATGAATCTCCGGCTGCACAACTTCATTCAAATCCGTTATCACCTGCTTTAACGCCGACAAATCCTGTAAAGTGGGATGACCGGAGACTTCCACGCGAATATCTGTCCGCCATTTCTTGATGGTAAAATCGCCCATCCCGTATTCTGATCCCAACACAATTTCCATAAAATAATTGATCTCATCGTCAATGTGCTTCAGGGATGCGGTACGCTGTGACGCCAGCGGAACAGCTGCGGGTTTAGTCGCATTTTTTAGGATTAATTTGCGATATTCTGTGGATTGTGAAGCGCAGGCAGTTAGCAAAATGCAAAAAAACAGCAAAGAAACTATTTTTTTCGCGAGGGTTGTTAAGCGAAAGTGCATATCAAATATCCATCTGGTTATGTAAGTGCTGATTTCATTCAATTAAGAACGACTTAACTTCTGCCCCGTACAACATTTGCGGCAATCTCTTCCCCCGTAAAGCATCGTTGCCAAATATACAATAAAACATCGACATTTAACAAATATTGTCGAAACTCACAGAATTTTTTCAAAAAAAATCCATTGATTCATTCGCATATTTGTAGGCTCTTTTTCAAATTTTAAATTAGACTGGAAAGAAAGATTATATTTCGCGAAGTTTAACGTTGAAAAAAATCCGGCGGCGATAACCGGCGGCACGACTTGAGTATCGGAGAAAAACAACAAAATGACGCATCATAAATTACGAACGATTTACGAGGAGCTAACTCCCGGAGTAGAAAAAATTTATGTCATTCCCGATATTGAAAAATTTTCAACGCACAACAGCTACCTCCGGTTGATTTACGATCCAATTAGCAAAGAAAATATCTCGAAAATTTCCGTGGAAAGCAGTTCGATCTTAACGCCGAAATTTATTTATCGCCGGGTGTTGGGCGAAAAAACCGTGCTGCACCATCATTGGTTTGAAATCAGTAATGTCAAAATGTTGCTGAACGCAATCTGGAAAATTTGCCTGATCTCGCTTTACCGGATTGCCGGTGGAAAAGTCGTTTGGACGGTTCACAATATCGAACCCCACTTCCAAAAATTTAGCCGCCTGAACCGGTTTTTTCGGCGGTTTTGGGCAAAAATACCCCACAAAATCCACGTGCACTGCCGTCAGGCCGTCGCGGTGATGTCGCCGTTATTGCATGTTGACGTCAATAAATTTTTTGTCGCTGAACACCCTGTTTACCCGGCAAATATCATCCCGAAAAATCACGCCCGTAAATTGCTGGAAAACCTCTTGCCGGAACGATCGA
>CAYVDX010000074.1:0-10238 GCA_964450485.1 uncultured Calditrichaceae bacterium | reverse complement strand
ATATTTTGCCAGAGAATAATTTTCTTTGTTTATAATGGGAAAAGCACTTTTGGTCAAAAGAAAGAATAAACTCGTTAGGAACATAACGCAATTCTTGATAATTCCCTTCCAACGCATATTTTATTAACTCAAGTATAGTGGTTTTTCCGCTTCCATTTATACCTATAAGGATGTTAACTTTTTGATCAAGTTTCCATTCAAAATCAAATTTGTTCCAGAGACCATTGATAATTATCTTTTTAAGATAAGTTGGGTGCTTTTTTTTTATTTCTTCTTCCAATTCTTTTTTAATTATTTGTTTATTCTTTTCTTCAGAGATAGCCGAAGCAATCTTTTCAGGAGCAACAAAATATGATGGATGCGGCAAAACACGTCTATTTTTAAATTCATTGAGCCCAGAAATTGTCATATACCTACTTTTTCTATCCTTCTCCAATTCTCTCCCAATCTCCACATTCAGCATCACTAGCAACTCTTTCAGTCTTTTTGTCTCCCATAAACTTCTGCCCACAGGTTCCCCAAGCTTTTCCAGAACATATTTCTCAAATTCCCGCTTAAATTTTTTAATAGTAGCATAATCTTCCGGCTGGATATTATTATTCCATTCAGAGAAAAAGTCTCGGTAGCGATTTTGACGATTGGAAAGAAAAAGCCCCGGTTTGATTGTAACCGATCCAAGCCCCAGGGGTTTACCCATACCCAATTTATGTGCACAGCCTTCAGGCAAGTCCAGGGCAAATAGCAAGGCGCCTAACTCGCTATCAGACAGATTTTCGAAGCGAATTTTTCCTTTGAATTTGGTTCCCGCTTTTACCGGTTGAATACGAGTATATTGGGTGCTATGTTTTTGGATAGCATTTTTATCCGTTTCGACCCAGTTTTCGCCTGATTTGTGCCAATACATCTTATAGCCGCGAATGACCGTATCACTGTTGTAGTGATTGAGTCGTCTGACTTCATCACTGTTTTGCACCAGGTAATGTTGGAAAGTCGTCGGTTTGGGTTCGGAAAGAATTTTCGGTATCTTTTCCCCCAGCAAAGGGTCTGTTTCCTGCTCCGATAAAAAAGCGTCTTCAAAAAATACCCTGCCCGCATGATCGTTTTCATTGCCAAATACGGATTCGGTAAAATCGATTTTTCCTTTCTCTAATAATTCTTCAAAAAGGTGTTGACCAATAGTCTTCTCATACGCCAGCCGGAAAAAACCGGTGTGCCCGAAAGATGTGCGTTCTTTTCCTTCTTCATCCTGCCACCGTACATAAAAACAGGGAACCCCTTCCGGTTTTTTCCGGGCACGCTCAATTAAATTGGGAACCTCCTGCGAACGGTTGTGATCACCGAGATAATTCTGAACATCTTGATCACAAATTTGAAACACCTCGGCATTTTGGGAAGGATAATAAATCAGCCAATCTCGTTTCTTGCCGGGAATAGTTCCGGAAACAACAATGTATCCGTCATCGACTTCATAAAACTCAAATTCCCTGTATTCTTTACCGGTCGCTTCTATCATTTTTCTTGCTTCTGATTTGAATATTTGCTTGAAATTTCCATCAAAAGATACAATTTCAAAATGTTCCCCTCTTTTCCCGTTCCTGCTTTTTCGCAAGATACCCGCGGAAAATTTGAATTGACTTCTTTTTTGATGTCGATCATAAGAACTCATTCTTCGCTGATACTCGTCACGTAGATTGCTTCGGTCTGCCAATCCACGGTAGTATAAACGTTTATTCTTTTCAGTAAAATGGAATCTGCCATAACTAATAATCTCCACCAGATTGCGGATCATCCCACGCAATGAACTGCCGGGAATACGAATGCGCTTTACAGGAGAGAAGAAATCGGGTTTATCCTTGCTTTCTTTATCGTTAAGCACTTCCTCTTTTGTCAATGTGCCGCGAATGTAAAGCGGGGTTAGCGTTTCTATTTCCAGTTCAATCCAGCCGGTGTGCCGGTGCGGGTCATATTTATTCGCAGCGGGAATATTCGGATTAATTGCCACCACAGTTTGGTTCAATGGCACAAAATTATAGGGAGCATAGGCCGGGTTTCGCACTTGGCGAATGTGTTCATACCGCTGTTTTGCACCACTATTTGCTATCTGTGTATGAATTTTCTTTACTTTTTTTGAAGGAGATGACTGCACCGATGATTTAGTTGAAAACAAAATTTTATCACCCATTTTAATTAAAACCAGTTTACCGGCTTCTCGCTCGATCTCCACTTGCGCACCATTTAATGTCGTATCTTGCAATTTCAGTTGAGGTAGCGGCATTTTTTTTTCGTCAGCAAATTCAATTTCCACATGGATCTTTTTCTTTTTTGTTTCTCTAACCCAAAGTTTGGCTTTTTCCATTTTAATATTCCTCTATACGATTTCTTTTTTGCTGTCTGTAAAAGCAACAAAACGGCAATCAAAATAGGTTGCCTGACCTATTTTATTGGTAGTGACATAATTGTATGTTTTAATGAAAATCCGGCTTTGCGGATCCCCCTTTTCATCAAAATGAAAATCAGCAATTGGCAGAATCAGCTTTGTCCCGCGATCTTCTTTGATCTCGATGAATTGCGAATCAAAATTTTTCCCTTTTGTGCCAAATAATAACTGATGGGCTATGACCACATCAGTATCATTGCCGGCATCTTTATCAATTCGAACTCGCCCATTCCATTGTCCGCCGCTGCGCCAGATATGGATTTCTTTATCATTGTCAAAAGCCCGCAGTCGCTGCACATATTTAAAATCAAAGGTCTTGTTCTTTGAGAAAACAAATTTTTCATCCTTCCACAATCCAATCATCACTTCATTGTCGAGCCAGAGAACAACGTAAGCGGTTTCAAAATGCTCTTTTAGATGATCCTGGAATTTTATATCATCAATTTCATTGATGGTCAAAGTTCTTGAAGGGAAATGAGTCAATTTCAGACCATTGGCTACTAATGGAAATTTATCATTCATTGGATTTCTCCTGGATTTAGAGCATCTACAAAATATTGCAAATCCGCCTTTTCTTCTGCTGATAATTGGTCGATATCATCTGCAATTTTTATCGTTTTTCCATTCCACTTTATTTCGGCTGCTATCCCCTGAAAAACGCCGCGGCCGACGTTCTTTTCACCGCCCACCGGCAAGTCCCCGCTCCAGATATCTTTTAAAACCAGCAGCAACAATCCGGCTTCGTATTCCTCATAGTTATCAATTTCCATGTTAATCGTTACATGTTCGCTTTGTTCGGGCGCGAAGACAGGCATACTGTCAAACAAAGCGCCTTCCATCACGCCGCCGGTGAACCGATCAATTTTAATACGGGTCTGCAATTCCGTCGGAAAATCATCTTTATCAAGATAAACTTCATGAATGCGGATTTTCCCCTTTTTAGCCTTCAAATCATTAAATTTTTCCGGCAACTGGCAATCCATCTCTTTTAACTCTTCCTCCACAAAGCCAAAAAGATCGATCAGTATTTCACAGGCATTTTGCAACTCAAGGGTGTTTACGATACGTTCCGCCCGGGCACGAATGGCGCCTTTTAGCGAAGTGCCGGGAACCACCCATTTGTCCAGCGATTTCAACTGTGCTGCATCCGAATATTCTGCTTCATTGCCATAAGAGCGAACAATCAAAGAGTTTTGCAGTTGAAACGTTGCTGTGATGGAAAATTTGTTCTTTTTAAACGGGAACGGCTGCGCCAGATCGCTTGCCGGAATTAAATTGTCTTCGCAGAACTGCTGGGTAAGCCAGCGGTAAACATTTCCTTTGTTGTTATGGAAATTAAATAAATAAAAATTTGTATTTTCTTCAAGGAGAGCAATTGCCCCCAATCCGGCCGTTGTTTTTGCTCCCAGAGATAGCTGATCCTGCAAAAGCAGTTCGTAAATCGTGCGTGCCGTTTGTTTTATGTAGGATTCTGTATTTGCAAAATAGGTAAATTCCATATCCAAATTAAAGCGAGCACCACGTTCCAATAGTTCATAATCATACTTTCCTTTATCACGCACAATGCCTTTTTTATTGTTAATCCGAATCCCGTCCCTCCGGACAACCGGGCTGCCGTTTACCAGCGTCAAATTCATGCAGGATATGGCGCTTTGCTGACCCTTATCTTCTTCAGTAAAACCCCAGCATCTTTTGAACTTTGGATCCTTATTGCCATTAAAACATCTTTCCAAGATCGTATGTCGTAACACACCAACCAGGCTGGTGGCTGGAATAAAGGGTTCACCATTTGCATCACGCATTATATCCAGATCGCTATGCTCTTCTCTGCCGCTGCCGATATGAAGGGGAGTCCGGCATTCAATTTGTCCTTTTAAAACAATCTTTCCTTTTATTTTGTTTTGTTCAGACATTCTTTTTCTCCTCGACAATTTTGCGTTTACGCATCATGGAAAAGAAAGTGGCGCAATAGGCGTGAATGAGTTTGTTTTTAAGAGCTTCATCAGAGTTTAAATCATAATCTATTTCCTGAATAAGGCGCTGAAGATTCTTTCTCCGCGGTTGAATTAAAAAATCCTCGACAGGATTCACGCTGATTAGAAATTCCTTTAAATTATAATTTCTGCTCACACAATGTTGTATCTGATCATCAGCAATTTTTCGGAAATTTTTAATTTCACCGATAAAAGTAGCTAAAATACCTTTTGAATTGTCAGCCATAGCGTATAACCTGGAAATCAAAGAATTTGAAGGCAAACGCAGAAATTCTTCCTGTTGCTCCACAGCTTTTAATTTTATACTCTCGATAAGACTATCCTCAATAATGTTTTTAACAATTTTTTGAGTAGTATCCGGAAGTGGAAAATCCGGTTTTTTAACAGGTGGTCTGGCTTCATCCATGTGGGAAAGTTCCCCATATCTTTGCAAGCCGAATGCTACGCGACCGAATCCTTCGTGTCTGCGTTCGCCTATCCCGTCGGTTTGGATTTCCTCTAATTTATTCAAATCATTAGAATTGATTTTTAGCAAAAATACCGATCCCGCTTTAAAACAATTTTCGGACGGCTTTTTCAGACGCCAGACGCTGACAAAGTTTTCCACCTGGTTTTTCTTCACAAAGGCTTTTTCTATCTTTATATCCCCAATTTTCATTTGCAATTCTTTTTCCAAAGCATCCATATCAACGATTGGAAAACCAAAATCATTATACAAAATCAGGTCGGAAAGTAGTGTCATGGAAATTTTATCTTCGGTCTGTTGAATCTTAAATTTTTCTTCTCTTGGTTCATCATTCATAAACCGAAACTCCACCGTCCCATATTGGGCGTTTCGGGAACGGCCTAACGAAGCCGTCCATTGTTTTCCGGTAAATCGCAACAATCGTTCAAGATCGTCTTTATCCCCGCGAATTTCCCCTTCAAAGATTTGATCAGGCGCAATGGATTCATAATTGAAAATCTTCTCTTTTTCAGAAGTCCCTGTTTCCCGATTCCGGGCATGATGAAATTCGATTTGCGTCTCCACAGGTTGAATCTGGATTGAATCTCCATCCAGATGACAATAACCATCCAAGTATTTTGTTTCATCCATGTCGCTGAACAGCCCGTCGTAAACAGCGATTCCGTGCTTTTCTTTTTCAATGGAAAAAGGGGTGGGAAGATTTCGTCGATATTCGTCATATTCATCCCAAGATAAAATATAGGCGTTGCCGATCTTTAGTTTTCCATGCAAAAACCAGGCATAAAAATCTTCATCATGGTGAGCACCATTCCCCAGCAATTTCTTTTTAATGATTTGCTTCGCCAAAAGTCCCAGAAACGCTGTGCTGGGAATATATTGCTTGGTGCGCACCATATTTCGGTCGCCGGAGATAGCGGAAATAATGACCGGCGCCATCGTTTTAATACGATATGTTAAAGAGTGCATAATTCCTCCAGAATGCTTTCAGCATTTAATACCATGCCCTGTGCATCTTTAAGCTGACAGGAGATTTCTCCGAACCCTCGATTGCGTTTGGTTCCCAATCGCCTGAAATTCTGACAAGCAAGAAGTAACGTGGGTAAAGTTTCCTTTTCATTAGATTCGATTCTTACCCGTCCTTCAAAACAGAGTCCTTTCTTCAGAACGCGGCTGGTTCGCAATGAATGTTCCTCGGCAACACCATGGCGGTTGATTTTTGTTTGTTGGTAGATTTCAGTAAAATACTCAACCACACGGTCAGGGGTAATTAATTCACGATATTCTTCTAAAAAATAGTTTAACCAGGCCCGGTTTTTTCCCCAGTCAGGTAGATAGAGATTTGAAAAATAGACCGGAGCAGAATCCTTTTCACCAGCTTCGCCAAAAGTTTTCGTAATAGCAATTTTATCTTCGCCAACTCCAGCAATGGAAAAAATATCTTTAATTTCAGTTATGGATTCACGCAAACATCCCTTTATTCGTTTTGCGGGAATATAAGGTAGTCCGAATTCATCAAATACAATGTCGGTATCGATTTCGGATCCGAATCCAACACCCGAGCCAACGAGAGCCGGGCTTTTAAGTTTGATTTCTAATGTGTAGTTATTCATGGTTTTCTCCGATTTCTTTTAAAGCAAATTCCGGATAAAAACGCAGTAGTTCCAGCATATCAAAATAAGGTGTTAAGTTATTTTCAAACAGCTCATTTTCAAATTGATATCCTTCAATTTTGGGGAACTCCAACCCACGATATTTTAAGTCCTGAACAAATTCCAGTCTGGCATCCCTTGAATGGGTAAGCACGGCACGCAAATCAGCCAGCTTGTTTTTTGGGAAATCATTTTTCAAATGCCAGACGCCTGCCAGCATCATCTCCAGCCCCAACTCATCAAACGGTTCCTTCGGCACGACTTTTAAGGGTCGATAGAGCAAATACTCGCCACCTTTTTCATCATTGCCCCTTGGATCAATTCCGAAATAACGTTCACGAATGTATTTCAATGAACCGGCAACGCCTCCCATGGAAACATGAAAATCCAGAAAGGAAGTGGTTTCATCTACTTCCTTTCTTCGAGCTTTGGCATTGGCGCAAAGTTCTTCCGCCAACCAGTAGCCACGATAAAAAGGATATTTGGTTTTGATAATCGAAACTCCGGCACAGGCGGTGAGTTTTTTCCCGTTCTCTTTCGTTTTTCCTTCGAACTCTTTAATAAATATTTTCGCAAAATAGATTCCCAGTCGTGCATCACAGACAAAGGTGACATCATCGCCACCTAAAATAATCGATCGAATGGGCAGCACATTTTTATCGTTTTCTTTTTTTGGGGGATTCTCATCGCTGAAGCCAAGAGAATCCATTATCTCATCGTATTTATTTACAGTGATCTCGATAATTTTTTCAAATGCCCTTTCTGTAGCGGTGCGGATTGTTTTTGATAGATAGCGACTTGCTTTTAAACTATCCGCTTGCTTGACAAGCTTTCCCACATCATTCCCATCAATATGAACGACCGCGATATGACTATCCTCACCCTGCACACCGCCGAGCTTATCCAATTCGTTTACAAAACAATATTTGTCTTGTAGCAATGCTTGATATTTTTGTTCAATTTTTTCTTTTGAAAAACGTGCAGCCTCAATTCGTGCATTCACATCGGCGGATACATATTCTTTGATATCCGAATTATAAATTTCCGCTGACAGTTCGCTGCGGGCGCATTCGGCGGTTATGCCGTGGCGGGGAAGTGTAGTGATCGGTATGTAACGACTTTTATTTTCTTTTAATTTTTTGAAAAGAGAGTTTAATGAAGATTTAAATTTTGTTGGGTCTTGCGGGAATTTATTCAGGGCAACGGCTGTGGTTAAACCGGGCGCATAAACGAGCAATATCTTTGTCCAGATTTCAATGAACTGCTTTGCCTGACTCTCTTTTTGAAAGAATAGCAACGCATTACCACCACCGATGTAGCCGATTTCCACAGCATCCGCACATTTCAGGGTTTCTGCATCCGTATTCTCCCAATCAAACAAATGTTGTCTTTCTTCTTCTGCTGAACGCCCGGTTATTTTACCAATAGCCTCCGCCAGATAAGAGCCAAATATTTGATCCACCAAATAAGAAGCGCCCAAATTTTCTTTTAATTTGTTACTTCTGAAAATGTAATTCTGAATGGATACTGTATCGAGCAAGACCGCATAACACTCATTCATAAAATTTTCTCCTTCAATCCTGAAAGTTTAATCAAACACAAATTCTTTAATTTTGCGAAGATATAATCCCTCATTCCGTAAATCATCTATTCCTAGCACCAATATATTTCCTTGGCTTCTACCGGTTTCATAAACCAACTCTTGTTGTAATAATTGTGTTTGATTCCTGTTTGATCTGGTAACAAGGATCGCCCTTGCTTCATCGCCGCCTATTTGTCTGGTTCGCAAAATGACTTCAAATCCTTTGTTTTTACAGGAATCCTTTTTATGAGCAACAGTAGATGAAATTCCTGTAAGATGATAACCATTTAGCAATATAATATCTAATTCGAAATGTGTTTTCCATTGCGGTTTTTTAATTTCCCAATTATGCAGGATGCCGTTTCCAGAATTAAAATCATTTCCAAAATCATTTTTTATTTTATTCTTAAGATATATTTCAAAAGGCTTGCCATCTTTTGCATTCATGGAAGTTGTTTTTGGATCTGAAATATATTTTTGATAAGCATTTTGTGCCGTGATTTCATCAACCTCTTCCTCGTCTTCATTTTTGCGTTCAAAGCCATGCAAATCAATTAAATCCGCAAAGCCCAGCTTGACCTTTTTTCGCAAATCATCGGCTACAACTCCAAAATCATCCACTACCAACCTGAAATTATTGGCGTCCAGATAGGAATAACTATATTGTTGGCTCCATTTCGATTCTTTCAGACAAAGATATACATGCGTCGCCATGGTTTTAGTGCCTCCGGTATAATTCAAATGAAAGGAATCTTCTTCCTGCCATTTACGAAGCATTTTTTGCTCAATTTCTTTGTGGATGGTATTGGCATCACTGACATCCGAGAGCGCAACTTTTTGCAGGGGAAATTTCAGTATTGAATGGTCCTCTTCCCAAAATTTATGCAACAATTTCTCCAGATTTTTAGCTTGCTCCAATGTTCCTGCTTGGAAAGAGTTTTTTTCCGAATGCACCAACCAGATGGTTTGTAATTTGTTATTACTATGAAGAAAATAATCGGCGACTACAAAATTGGGCAAGGGGTTTGTTCCTATAAGAAGAACAAGATGCTTAAATGAGAGTCGATTTTGAACCAATATATTTTCTCCTTTTTTTTACTTCTGTTCTTTATGATGGGCTGAATTTATTTTGTGCTAATTATGTGAGATGTCGCGGATTTTTTTATGGTTTTTAAACCCAAGAATAAAGACTTACGTGCTGGAAAAAATCATCTGGGCATAAATCAAAAAAGTTGAGCTCTGGAAGTCTTGTAAAATAAGGGAAAAAACTCCGCGACCCCTCAATTATTTGATTAGCCGACAAACCTGGCCAATTTACGATGTCAAATAATAGACCTAAAAAAATGTCTATTACCGCCCATTTCCCATCACGGAAATCAACTATCGAGCCAGACAAATCCGCGTCCCCGTGTTCAGTGTCTGACTAACCTGTTTTTGTGTTTGATTGAAATATATTATTCTGTTGATTTTGTTTGTTTAACAAAAAATCGTTATCGACCGAAGCCGGAGCAATTTGATCTTTGAAAAATTCAGGATAAAGCCGTTTTCGACGAGAAACCGGTTTTGACCGCCTCTAATCGTTGTGAATTTATCGATTTTTTTTCTGAAAGCGATAAAAAACGCAAAAACCCCGCTATTACGCGGTGGCAAGTGCCAAATAACCATCATTCACCCCATGTCGGATGAAGCGTTTCACATTACAAGCAAGCGCCGCAAAGATCAATTGTAATTGTGTTCGGCTTTCGGTTCGATGCCTGGATTTTCTAACCCCATGGCTTCGGGTCATTTCGCTGACCATCCCCTCGGCGCCGGCACGGGTTGCGCATTGCTTGCGATAATCTTTATCTTCCATATACTGATGGTGATGATGCGCCCCGGTATAAGCGGCTTCATCAATGGTCAGGGTCGCTGTGCGAACGCCTATTTTTACCGGGCAGCGCGCTTTCAAGGGACAGTCTGAACATACCGCCGGATCAAAATGAACCAGTATATTTTTACTTCTGTCACTGCGAGCTTGATCGCCAGGCGTTTGATCATTGGGGCAGCAAAGTACGGTGAGATCGCCATTGTCTTCCGCCACAACGATCTCAAAATCTGCCATATCCAGGGG
>CAYVDX010000073.1:0-10243 GCA_964450485.1 uncultured Calditrichaceae bacterium | reverse complement strand
AGCAAATACGCGGACAGCACCGCCAAACATCCGAATGTAATGAGCGCGGCACGGATTATTTTGCGGAAAGACGCCGATTGGCTGAACAGAAAAATGATCAGCAGCAGCACGGTTGCTCCGTACAGCGAGACCGTCAGCCACGTCCATCCGGCCAGGTTGAACATTTGTTTGACCCCATCCCACCATTTAAACAGGAAAAACGGCTTGGGCATTTCGATGCGGTCTTTTACTTTCAGATTCGCCAATTCCAGGTTGAATAAAATATCCGGGTCATCCGGGTTGAGCTTGCGGGCCTTTTCGTAAAACAGCACCGCCTTGCCGATGTCGCTGAGCTTGTAGTAACAATTTCCGAGATTATAATACACCTCGCTTCCGGCGTAGCCTTTTTCCAAAATTTTTTGATACCAGTCGATGGCTTCCCGGTAATTTTCCCGGCGATAGGCCTGGTTTCCCTGTTCAAAAAAATACGCCATCCCGCTTTGCGCAAATACCGGCATCGAAACCGCGAAAACCAGGCAAAAAATCAGATTTCGCAGCGCCGGATGTTTATGTATTTCACGTTCTTTATTCATCACTTTTCAGCAGCAGACGAATGGCTGCACTCCTTCTCAATTTTCGGCGGCAGACGAATGGCTGCACTCCTTCTCTTCCGACTTCCTACTTTTTACTTAAAATGCTTTCCCAGGTTGCTCAACAAATCCGCCGCGCGGTCATAAAATTGCTTCGCATCCGTTGCCGCGGTTTGACCGGGCGCAAAACGCCGGAAATCCGCTTCGTCGAGACAGGCCAGGTATTCGCTGACCATCTCCTGCTCCACGCCGTTTTCCTTCAAAAGCTGCTCGACATTATCGCGCATCAACCCGGCCGCGGATTGATTGGTTTTATCCGCCACAAATCCCAACAGCGCATTGGACACTTCGCCGTAAAATTCAGCAAATTTCTGTTGCTGCAAATGCGTTTTTGCCTCACGCAAGCGTTTCTCGGCTTGCCGGGCGGCTTTGCGTTTGCGGGCATATTCCACGTTGGTGCTCATCTTTTCCGCGTGGCTGCGATAGCCCAACGCCAACCCCAAAAATGCCAGCGGCAGCACCAGCGACGCCCAAAACCAACCGCTTTGATACGGCCGGTAATCAATCGGTTTCAAACTCAATTTGTCTTCTTTGATAAAATTAATATCCTGCCCCAACAGCCGCACCTCGGATTTGGAAAAATTGCCGCTCCCCACGCCGGCGATCTCCTCCCCTTCTCCCACGTGAATGACGTAATCACGGCTGCGCAATCGCCGGTACTGGCGGGTTTTCGGATCAAAAAATGAAATCTCCAGCGGATCGATGCGATACTCACCCGGGGTTCGCGGGATCACCACATATTCCAGCTCCCGGGTAAAATGCAGCCGCTTGCCGCGGCGATTGATTTTATCCTTTATTTTGGGATTAAAAATTTCAAACGTCGGCGGAAAATTGACGGGGAGTTTATCCAAAATTTTCAAATTGCCGGAGCCGCTCAGTTTAATTTTATAAGTGATCGCGTCATTGGCTTTAACGTCCGTGTTGTCGATCGAAACCGTCATGTTAAAATTGCCCACCAGTCCGCTAAAATTCGCCGGTTTTCCCGCATCCGGCAATGGCTGAACATTGATGGTCAGCGCACGACTGGTCAACACTTTTCGCACGGTGCGTCCCAGGGGATCGTTAAAAAAATCGTCAAACGCACTGAACGGATCGCGACGGCGGCGACGCTTCACCACATCCACGGAAAGCTGCAATGGAGAAATCGTCAATTTGCCCGGCTTGGTGGGGAAAACCGCGAACTTTTTCACCTCCGCCACGCTGTATTGCACGCCGTTGATGACTTCCTGCTTCACGGGAATATTTTGGGGGATATCGTATTCTTCCACCCAAAATCCCACCGTCTCCGGCAGCTTGATAAAATCCGGGTTGCGAATCGGAACCCGAAAATACACTTTATATGATATATTGATCTGATCGTTGACAAAGACTGAATTTTTTGATGGCGCAACGCGAATAAACACGTTGTCCGACGCTGTCGCAGCCGATTTGCCTTGTTTACCGACGCCCGCTTGAGCGCCTCGATTCCCGGAGGTATTCGACTTTGTGACCGTTACCCGAATCGGGTTGGATCGGTACGTCTTCCCTTTGTATTTAATTTGCACGGCGGGGATGGTAAATTTACCGATTTTTTTGGCCAACAGCGTTACCGAGTAGGTTTTGCTGACGCTTACCGACCCGTTGACCATGCTGAATTGGGAGGATTGATTCGGTCCGCTGAGAATTCGGAAATCGCTCAACACCGGCATTTTGACCTCCGGCAAGCCTGAAGACTTTCCGCTGATTTTGATTTCGTAGGTGAAGGTCTCATTTTCGGAAACCGGGTTGCGATCCACACTCGCGGTGAGCTGAAGATTTTGCGCAAAGGCTGCGCCGCTGATCAGCAGCAGCAACATGACAGTCATTTTTAAGAACAACTTATGGAATTCAAGTTTATATCGATTCATCTCTTTATCTTCATAATGTTTTCATGAGATGGTGTTTTAGTGCTACGGTGTTATAGAAATTTTTTTCCGTCACCGAATCCGGACAAGCCCCACAGAGGAGCAGGCTAGAACTGAAAGGAATACTCAGTTCAAACTATCGTAGTGGCATGGCATGCCATGCCACTACGGTGAATCGCACACTGCTTAATTTTTTTTGTCAACCACGCAAGTGGTCACTTTGTGAAAAATGACAGAAAATTACTTTTAAGACACAAAGACCTATAGCACGAGAACACTTTAGCACCGGAAAACTACCACACTTTTATATCACCAATCTTTTTTAACTTTCTTTTTGCCTTTCAATTTAATGGCGCGGAGTTTCTGATTTTCCTTTTCCTTGCTCCGCAATGCCTGCAAAATTCGCTCCGCGTCTTTTTTTGAAATCTCCTTTTTTTCGCCCTCCCGGGGTTGTGGCTGCGGTTTTTGTTGATCTTTTTTCTGTTGATCCTGATCCTGGTTTTGCTGCTGCTGTTGCTGATCCTCTTTTTTCTGATCCTGCTGATCATCCTGGTTTTGCTGCTGCTGTTTTTGTTGATCCTGCTTCTGCTGATCCTGGTTTTGCTGTTGCTGCTGATTTTGCTGTTGTTGTTTTTGCTGCTCTTTCAATTTCTCCAGCAACGCTTGCAGTTTGGGATTTCCCGGTTCCATTTCCAGCCCTTTTTGTACGGCCGCGATGGCTTGCTGCAACTCACTATCAATGTAATGGTGCGCGCCATTGTGAAAATAATCATCCGCCGTTTGGCCAAACGACAGCGAGATCGTTCCGATCATTACCAAAAAAATTACTTTTATCGCATTCATAAATCACGCTCTATTTTCATTTATCACCGGTTTCGGGGTGATTACCCCGGGCTGTGCTGTTCTTTCTCCGGAGTGATTACCCCGGGCTGTGCTGTTTAATCCCTTCGGGATAAAATACTGTTTTTCAACTGCTTACTTCTCACTTCCCATTCCGATTTTTTACTTTTTACTTTTCATCAGAAGTTTCCCCGATCTGATCGACATCAACCACATCTTTCAAACGTTTGATAAACGATTGATACGCCGCAACGGTTTCATCGGATTTCAGGCCTTTTTGCATCAACTGATACGCGGCATTGTACAATCGCTGAGTTACCAGAATTTCCGCCTGCGCTTTTAGCTGTTTGGCATATTCCGAGGGCTTGATTTGATCTTTTTGTTTTTGCTGATCCTGCTTTTGCTGTTCCTCGTTTTTCATCTTCAAACGCGCCAATTCCAAATTCTGCTTGGCGTCCAACGCATTTGGATTCAAACCCAACGCTTTTTTATAAGCCTCAACTGCTTCCGCATATTTTTCAAGCTTAAACAAGGTATTGCCGGTGTTGTAAAAAGCATTTTCCTGCAACGCCGCATCCGGCGAAAGCAGTGCTTTTTCCAGCGCTTTCAGGGCGTCCTGGTATTTTTCCTTTTTATAAAGCGACGCCGCCAGGTCATAATTTAACCGGGGATTTTCCGGATCAGCCTGTAAAGCGTTTTGGAACCGGCTGACGGCAGCGTCCCAATCTTGCTTTTGATACGCCGTAAGCCCTGCCTCCACCTTGCTTTTATCAACTTGGGCAATACCAAATGTATTTGCAATGAACACAAACAAAATCGTCAAAACGATCCCGGAACCCAAACCTTTTCTGATGTTTGCGTTTTGAAATTTGAAATTTGAAATTTGGGCAATCATTTAAAAGATACCTTGCTTGAAAAAAACGTTTGTTTTGGTGAACTCGTCTTTTCTCACGCTATTTTTTTATTTCATAAGTATTACGCACGCGCTACTGAAAATGGGCTCATGCTTTTCGAAGAATTAGCCGGAAAATTTCACCGCTGGGAACGGTCGCGACCGTTCCCTACTTTTCGCCGTTCGCCTAACACTGTTTCGACGATTAAGAACAACAAAGCGATCAGCAAAAAACCCTGGAAACGGTCGTCAAATTGGGTAAATTCCCGGGCGGAAAGCTCTTTTTTCTCCATGCCCATAATATCGCCATAAATTTTGCGCAACCCGGAACTGCCGGCCGCAATGCTGTAAAATTTTCCGTTGGCGGCCTGTGCAATTCGTTCCAGCGTCACCACGTCCAGCCGGGTTGTGACGATCTGCCCGTTGCGATCTTTTTTAAACCCGACCCGGTTGCCGCGTTGATCATATTCCGGAATTGGCGCGCCCTGCGGCGAACCGACGCCAATGGTGTAAATAATCACCCCGCTTTCCGCAACTTCCCGGGCTGCTTCCACCGGGTCGTCTTCGTGATTTTCGCCGTCGGTAATCACAATCAGCACTTTGTGCTTTTTTTCTTCCGAGACAAATGATTTCATCGCCGTGCGAATCGCATCTGTTACGGATGTCCCCGGCTGTGGAATGACGCCGACGTAGGATTCATCCAAAAAAAGCTTTGTCGCGCTGTAATCCAGCGTCAGCGGGCACTGCACAAACGCAAGTCCGGAGAACAAAATCAGACCGACACGGTCGCCGCGCAGTTGATCGACAAAATTGGAAATTTCCTGCTTGGCACGCTCAAAACGGTTTGGGGCAACGTCTTCCGCCAACATGCTTTTGGAGACGTCCAACGCAATAAAGATATCTACACCTTCCCGCTTCACTTCCTCCAGCTTTGTGCCGATCTGCGGGTCTGTCATTGCCAGCACCAGGAAACAATATCCCATTAACAAAAATACGACTTTCCAGAGTTGTTTTTTCCGGCTGACATTCCGTGTGAGACGCGCGATCAACTCGTCATCGCCGAGGCGCAGCAGCAGCTTTTTTTTCTGCCGGAATACGCCAATGAAAAACAAAATCAGCAGCGGCGCCAACCAGTAAAGATGAAAATATTCAGGATTTGCAAATCGTAACATTTTGCTCCATTGAAAAATCACGGTAGTTTTCGCAAATACGTATTTCGCAGCAAAATCTCCAGCACCAGCAAAATCAGGCCGAGACCGGCGTAATAGATGAACAACTCCGTGTATTTGGTGTATTCTTTCACTTCAATTTTCGTTTTTTCCAATTTATCAATTTGTTTATAAATATCGCGCAGCTTATCCGTGTTCGTGGCGCGAAAATACTGCCCGCCGGTGATTTCCGCAATTCGCGTGAGCAAATCTTCATCGATTTCCACCGGAATGGGTTTGTATTGCTTGCCAAACAGCGGATGGCTAAATGGATACATCGCCGTGCCACGTGTGCCGGCGCCAATGGTGTACACGCGAATGTCGAACGTTTGCGCTACCTGCGCGGCGGTCACCGGATCAACTTCACCGGCGTTATTTTCGCCGTCTGTCAGCAGAATAATCACTTTGCTTTTGGCGTGGCTGTCTTTCAATCGCGCCACGGCCGTTGCCAGCCCGTTGCCGATGGCTGTCCCGTCCCACGCTTCGGTGGCGACATTGGTTTTCCCCAAAATATCCTGCAAAACGCCATAATCCAGGGTCAACGGGCATTGCGTGAACGCTTCGCGGGCAAACACCACCAATCCAATCGGATCATTTCGCCGCCCGTTGATAAATTCATCCGCCACAACTTTTGCCGCGCCGAGGCGGTTTTTCGGCTTAAAATCTTCCGCCAGCATCGAGGTGCTGACGTCCAGCACCAGCATGATGTCAATGCCTTCCGTCGTGACCTCCTCCTGCCGCGCGCCGGATTGCGGACGCGCCAACCCCAGGATCAGCAGCGCCAAAATCAGCAATCGCAAAAGATAGAGCTGCCGTAACAACACTTGCCGCAGCGTTCCCGGCAATTTTTTAAGACGCCGCAGTGATGAATACTTAATTTGCCCGCTCAATTGCGCGCGCCGCCGCCAGTAATAGATCGCAACGAACGGCAACAGCGCCAATAAAAACAGGTATTCAGGATTTGCAAATCGAAACATATTTAATCAGATTCTCCGGTCGTTGCCCGCGCGACTTCCGTTTCCACTTTCTCGATATTTTCAACATGTTCAAATTCAATATGGGTTAATTCAATAAATTCCCTGACCCGCCGCACCGTTTCATTTGTTTCTGTTTTTTGGGGAATATGTTTGGCGAATTTTACCATATCGCAATCGCTCAACACGCGAAGCGCCAACGCTGCCTGACTCTCCGGCACATCGACATTTATCAATGATTGATGCAGTTCCGAAGTGGTCTCCTCAAGCGCCCGGATAAAAAACCGCCCTTCGATGTAACGGCGCAGGATGTCGGAAAGAATCGAATAAAAATGCTTGAATTTGCCGCGAGAGAGCAAATCGCTGTCCAGCAGTTGCTGCAATTCTTTTAGGGCAATTTCATGCGCCGGACGAATGACTTCCTTGCGAAAAATGGGTTTTCCGCCGGATTTTTTCTTGCGCAGCCACAGGTAAATCGCCCCGGCGATCAACAGCAGCAGCAAGCCGCCGATTGCCCAAAGCAGCCAGTTCGGCCCCGGCAAACCCAGGGGCGGACGGATATCCTGCAACGCCGCGTCTGCGCTTTCGAGCACGCTTTTGACGGTAATTTCCAGCGGCTCCGCGGTGATAATTTCGTAATCAGCGGATGTATCCGAGGGCAAATAGCCCACCGGGTACGGCGGAATCATATAGCTTCCGGTATCGTAAACAGTGATGGTAAACTCAAACTGCTCGACGATGCGTTCGCCTTGTTCCTTTGGCGGTAACTTTTGGTATTCCTTGATTTCAAACGCACCGATTTTTTCACCGGGCTGCGGCTCCCGGATGTTCAATCGCTTTTGCCGGTCAATGGTCAGCGTGTATTTGATCAAATCCCCCACCGTGATCACCGCTTTATCCACCGAAGCGGTAACTTCGATCAGCGATTGCCGCGCCTGCAACGCGCCGCCGGTTGGCAGTTGCAAAATCAACAATAGCCATAAAAAAAACAGCGGAAAAATATGTTTTTGCGGATTTATCATTTATTTATAAACCTTTACGAATTCATACCGGTTCGGCTTAAAATCGCGAGGTTAATTTGCCGGGGGCGCATGACAAATTGTACCGGAGGCAGAGCCTCCAGGCATACGTTACACAGCGAAACTGTGTAACGAGCGCCAAACCCCAATTTTTCAATCTTCAACCCCGGCTGTCCGGGGCAAGTTCTTCAATTTTCAGTGCATTTGCCGCGTTCGTTTTTTAAAAAATCGCGTCAGCGGCTTCACATAAGATTCATTGGTGTGAATCGCGATATAATCCATGCCGATGGAGCGAAAATATTTGGTTAAACGCGCTTTTTCCCGCGCGACATGCGCGGAATGTTGCTCGCGAATCGCGCCAACAGCGGTGTCAATCAGCATTATTTCGCCGGTTTCCAGGTCTTCAAACTCGATCAATCCCACCGCCGGCAAACGCTCTTCCAGCGGATCCACAATGTGAATCGCCACCATATCATGCCGTTTGTTGGCAATTTGCAAATCCTTTTCATATCCCTCGGAATCAAAATCGCTGATCACAAAAACCGTTGAGCGGCGTTTGAGAATCCGGTTCATGTATTCCACAGCCACGGCAATGTCGGTCGTTTCGGTTTGGGGAATATTTTCTTCATCTTCGTAAAACAACAGTTCGCGAATGACGCGCAGCACGTGCTGCCGCCCCTTCCGCGGGGGCACATATTTTTCGATTTTATCGCTGAAAATAATCAAACCGACTTTGTCATTATTTTTGATGGCGGAGGCGGCAAAAAGCGCGGCAATTTCCGTGGCGATTTGCCATTTCTCCTGTCCGCGGCTGCCGAATGCTTCCGATGCGCTGGCGTCGTATAAAATCATCACGGTCAGCTCGCGCTCTTCCTCAAAAATTTTTACAAACGGGTGATTCATCCGCGCGGAAACATTCCAATCGATGGTGCGGACGTCATCGCCGTGCTGGTATTCTCGCACTTCGGAAAATTCCATCCCCCGCCCTTTGAAAACGGAGTGATATTCCCCGGCAAACACTTCGTTCACCACGCCGCGAATGCTTAGTTCAATCTGCCGGACTTTTTTTAGTAAATCTTTGGTTTCCATAGAACTGACAAGTAAAAAGTAATAAAGTAAAAAGTAAAAACGCAGAGCGTTTGAAAGAGGACGTTCGACGCGGAGCATCGAACGAAAAGGCGAATATTTTTATCCAATTTTCAATTTTCATTCTTCAATAAATCAGGGCACTTCCACATGATTCAACACTTTTTGAACCACATCTTCCGAGGTCACTTCTTCCGCTTCCGCCTCGAAAGTGACGATCACCCGGTGGCGCAGCACATCCAGCCCGATGGCTTTGACATCCTCCGGCGTGACGTAGCCGCGACGACGTAAAAATGCGTGCGCCTTGGCTGCCAATTTCAAATTGATCGACGCACGCGGCGAACCGCCAAATGCGATCAGCGGCTTGATGTCATTCAGCCCGTACGCTTCCGGCTCGCGGGTAGCGAAAACAATATCCACGATGTAACGCTCAATTTTTTCATCCATGTAAACCTCGTTGACCACGCTTCGCGCCCTGACAATATCCTTCGGTGAAATCACCGGTCGCGGCGCGGGTGGTTTTCCGCCGCTCATGCGCCGGATGATCTCCAACTCCTCATCCCGCGACGGATAGGTCACTTTCAACTTGAGCATAAATCGATCCACCTGCGCCTCCGGCAGCGGATAGGTTCCCTCCTGCTCGATGGGATTTTGCGTGGCCAGCACCAAAAAAGGGTCCTGCAACGGAAAGGTCTCATCGCCAATGGTCACCTGGTGTTCCTGCATGGCCTCCAGCAAGGCGCTTTGCACTTTTGCCGGCGAGCGGTTGATTTCATCCGCCAAAATCATGTTTGCAAAGATGGGCCCTTTGTGCGTGGCAAATTCACCGGTTCGCTGGTTATAAATCAGCGTGCCCAACAGGTCGGCGGGCAGCAAATCCGGGGTGAACTGGATGCGCTGAAATTTGCAGTCAATGCTGCGTGATAGCGTGCTGACAGCCAGGGTTTTCGCCAAACCGGGAACCCCCTCCAACAACACGTGTCCGTTGGACAAAAGCCCGATCATCAGCCGCTCAACCATGTATTTTTGCCCGACAATCACCCGCCCCACCTCGGACATGACGGTTTCGACAAACGCGCTTTCCTGCTGAATTTTTTCGTTAATCGCCTGAATATCAACTTGCATTTCGTCTCCTTCGCCTACACGTTTTCTGCTTGTCGCTTTTTTTGTTGCGCTTGTAAAAAGCCTTCCACAATATTTTGCAATTCGCTAAATTCCATGGGTTCGACGGTTGCGCCGCCGAATTTAATCAAACTCATTTTATCAAAAAAAGTTTTCAACTTTTCCAAATTATTGTCCTCCAAACCGGCGGATTTTAATTGATCACAAATATCCTCGCCTGCCGCTTCAGGGCGATTGATGGAAAATGCCTCGCGTAAATATTCCTGAAAAAGATTTCCCAAACGCAGCGAAACATCCCGCAGGTTGGTGCCGCGTGGATCAATCTCCTGCGTTATCCGTTTTAGAAATACCGCTTCCGGCGATTCCTTTTCCCCCTCGCCCGATGTTGTGCGTTTACGCCGTTTGAGAAAAACCGCTAAAAAATAGATCACCGTCCCGACGAAAAGAATCAGCAAAACGACGTAAATGATCGCTTTCACCTGCCCTTCGCGATCCGGCAGCGGCTCGATGATCCGGATCGTAACCCGTTGGGTTTTCAAGGATTCCACCACGCCGGTTTTGGTATCGCGATAATGGATGACCATTCCTTC
>CAYVDX010000072.1:2105-10300 GCA_964450485.1 uncultured Calditrichaceae bacterium | reverse complement strand
CCGTTTCTTCATCGATCACCCCGCAATGCACCATGACGCGCATGCCCAACTCGTTTTTCACGCGGGCAATGTCATCCGCGTATTTTCGCAAGGGAACTTGACCGGATTTTTGCGATCCGCCGCTGATCAATACGCCATTCGTGCCGTGTTCCGACAGACGCTTGCAGGTGTTGAACAAGCCTTCCTGCTGATTCAGGGCAATCATTGGTTCCAAAATTTTTGATTTACAATGCTCGCATTGCAGGGCGCAGGCGCTGCCGGTCAGGCTGACCGGCCGGAAAGCCCGGGGGGTTTTTTGCTGAAACTCTTCGGTGCTGAAATGCTTAATGCCCGGCGCATAAAAGTTGATCGCGTTGGGAAAATGTTGTTGCCGGATGTCAAAAGCTTCTGCTTTAAGCTCGCACAAATCGGTTTCCATCAAGATTCCGCCAGCCATCCCCATTCCTCATATTTTTGAATTTCCGTCTCGTACCACTGTTTCAAGGCGTTTTCGCCGGTGAGCAGCGATTTTTTTTCTTCGTCAAAATTGGATAATTCGATCTCAACAAACCAGCCGGCGTTGTAGGGATCGGCATTCGCTAAACGTGGATTTTCCAACACCGCCGGGTTCGTTTTGACAACTTTTCCGGTAACGGGCGAGCGAAGTGTTCCCACATGCTTTTCCGCTTCCAGGCTGCCGAAGGATTCTCCTTTTTGAACGACGCTTCCGGTGGAATCCAACTGGATCACCACAAACGCGCCCTTGGTTTCCTGCTCCAACGGATCAATGCCGATGCGCGCGCGATTGCCATCCACTTTGATCCACAAATGCTCTTTTTCATCATAATACAGCTCTGGATGAATTTCGTAGTTTTTAACTTTGAACATGATTTGCCTCGATTAGTGTTACCGTTTTTTCGTGCGTAAGTGTTATCGATTGCGCGGCTCCGCGCTTGTTTTACAAAACACTTTAGCACCTGAACACTTGTTGCATTCGACTTTAACCCATTGCTTCCACAACCAATTCGATGATGTCTTTCACGATCAATTTACCTTCGTTGCCGGTGGATTTTACAGCGTCTTCAAAACGGGAAACCTCGTACGGACAGCAAACCGCCAACACATCAGCGCCCGTTTCAACGGCTTCGCGAACGCGGCGTTCAGAAAGCCGTTCGGTGACGTGATCCGCCATAAAACCATCCAGCCACATGCCGCCACCGCCGCCGCCGCAGCAATAGCTGTTGTGTTTGCAACGCCCCATTTCGATCAGTTCAATCCCGGGAATGGATGTGATCATTTTCCGCGGCGCTTCAAATTCCCCATTGTGCCGCCCCAGGTAGCAGGGATCGTGAAATGTGACTTTATAATTCAGTTTATTTTTGAATGCCAACTTGTTCATTAACGGGGCGAGATATGTGGTGTAATGAACGACGTCGTAATCGCCGCCGAATTTGGGATATTCCTTGCGCAGCGCGTTTAAAGCATGTGGATCGGTCACTAATATTTGCTTAAATTTGTATCGGCTGAAAGTCCTGATATTTTCCTCGGCAAATTCTTCAAACAGACCGGTTTCTCCGGCCAGTCGCTGCGAATCGCAGGAACATTTTTCTTCCGTGCCTAAAATGCCGTAATCCGCGCCAACCGTATTTAACACACGGGCAAGCGCCTGGCTGGCTTCTTTTCCGCGGGGATGATATGAAGGGTAACATTCCACAAACCAAAGCAAATCCGCCTTCTTTTTCTCTTTCATCACCGGCACGTCAACACCGGCATTCTTCACCCAATCGGCGCGCTTGCGGGGAGATTCGCCCAATGGATTGCCGTATTCCGCGGTATTCTCGAAAACATCCTGTAATTCTGTGGGTATATTGCCTTCCAACACCGCTTCTTCGCGCACTGCCGGCATAATTTGGATCATATCGACATCTTTCGGACAAACCCGCAAACAGTTCATGCAAGTGGTGCATTTCCACAAATCCGGATCATTGAATAAATCCATGCCGGACTGAACCTCACGATAAATTTTGCGGGGGCCGTAATCGCCGACAATATCCACCGGGCAAACACCAACGCATTTCGCGCATTGGTAACAAAACCCAAGAGATTCTCCACCGGGTAATTCCGTAATTTTGTCCATAAAAGTGGTGTCATAATCAAATATCGGTCGTTGATCAAACATGCGGTTCCAGTCGCTGGTAAGTTCAACCCCGTCAACCGTCACTTTTTCCTTTTCACGTATTTGCCCTTTTTCAACTGGCATATTTTCGTTCCTCCAGTTTATGAATGCCTAATAATCTTTTTGAAAATTCCGGTAGCCCGGGCATCACTTTATTAAATTCCTGCGTCATGCGCATCCGCAAAACGGTGTAAACGTAAACAATGTAAACGCTGCATAAATAAGTATCTACACCAAAGGAACCATAGCGCATTACTTCAAATTCAGCCGCTTCGCCAACGTGATGAATAAAGGCCATTGCTTTCCCGACTTTCAGATAACTTTCGCCAAGGCCGGTAGCTTCAAGCTCGTAATCTTCGGTTATGACCAGCGGCAGCGCGCCGGTTTTTGTTTTGGGATCCCATACCCACCGCGTCCAAAGCCAGTATTTTTCAGGATCGCTAAAATGCAACAGCTCGCTTGCCAAATCATACCGCAGATTGATTTCCAGCCCGTCAAAATGATCGCAAAACGTTTCGAAGCGCTGTGAAACCGGAGATTCGTCATATAACAACGCTTTAGTCCATTGGATTAGGTTCGCGGCGTTATACTGCTCGATTAGTTTTTTCGAGCGGCGACGAATCGAAAAAATCAACTGCATAACATCAGATAATTCCTTCACCGTCATTGTCGCAATTTTTTCCCGGGATAAATTCAGCTTGAAAATTTCACTTTTTCTCCCCAGGTCCCGGCAGATCTGATGTATTTCTTCCGCGGAAATTTTGTCCAGAGATTCCTTCATAAATTCTCTGGCGGTTTCAATGTCAACAAATTGCGCCATAATGAACCGGTTTTATCTCGAAAATTTAATATTTGTTAAAACGTCAGCTTGGTTTCGCTGTTGAAAGCGTTGCGGCAAGGGCTTCGCAGTCAATGACTACGCTGTTATTGGCCGCGGTAGATTTGCTGCGCTGTTATTGGCGCTTCGCGCGTCATTTTACGTTACAGTATTGAGTGTCATTAACAACAAAAGACGCCCGCGGGGCAATGGACGCCCATCGGGAAAATGCTTGGCTACGCGGGCACGGCTGTGTTTTGCCGAACGATGGTAATCGCCCGCATCGCCGCTAATCCGGCGGCGGAAACAGAGTCTTCCAAATCAGCCGGTCCGGTGCAAGCACCCGCGGCAAAAACGCCCGGAACCGAAGTGGTCACCGTGTCCAGCGCACCGCCCAACGTTTCGATAAAATTGTATTTGTTTTGCTTTATCTCGAAAATCTTAGCCATTTCCCGGGTGCCGGCGCTTGGCTCCATCCCCACGGAGAGCGCCACAATATCCATCGGGATTTCAAAGGGGCGGCGCATGGTGGTATCTTCTCCCCGAACGATCAGTTTGTCGCCTTTTTTAAGAATTTCCCTGCCGCTGCCTTTTACGTAATTAATCTTAACTTTTTCCTGTGCCCGCAAATAAATCTAATTTTCCCAATAGCCATACATGCGCATATCGATGTAAAAGATAAAAACCTTGCAATTCGGTACGTGCTTGCGCACTTCAATGGCTTGTTTGGAAGCGATGCCGCAGCAAACCTTGGAGCAATATTCGTTGCCCAATCGCCGGTCGCGGGAGCCGACGCATTGGATAAAACATACACGTTCCGGCGCTTTTCCATTGGAAGGGCGCACGACTCGATTGGCGCTGAACATTCGTTCCATATCGACTAATGTTACCACGTCATCAAATTCATAATAGCCGTATTTTTGCGTTTCGCGGCCTGGATCAAAATGTTGAAAACCCGTGCAAAGAATCACCGCCCCGACATTTAATTTGTCAGATTTTTTAGAATTTTTGACGGTGACAGTAAAATTTCCCGCGCTGCCCTCTGCGGCGGTCACGGTTGAACCCAGGCGTAGTTCCACATTTGGATTATTGTTCACACGCGCAACCATTTCGCCCATGGCTTCTTTACAATCGCGCAGGTCCGGAGTGAGCGCGGCGTACTCAGCTTCGTCCGGGGTTCCTCCCAACCGGCTTCTTTTTTCGACTAAAATCGCTTTGTATCCCAAATCTGCAATTCCACGGGCAGCTTCCAGACCAGCCGGACCGCCGCCAACAATCAAAATGTCTTGGTTAGGCATCAGCATCCTCCCAGGTTAAGTATTGTTGTTCACCGGACTTGAGTTTCTCGGTTGCTTTTTCAAATTCTTTCCATTTTTCCTCGGGATCAATCCCAAGTTTTTCCAAAAAAGGCTTGTTATTGGTGTTGTGCCAGTGCATTTGCAGGACTTTATACGGATGCGCACCCATTGCCAGGGCCGCCATCTGCGAATCGGATAAAACCGGAATCCCGACATTGCGGTCATGGGCTTTGCCGGCAAACTGGCTTTGATCAAGGGTGGTAACACAGCCGGTATCATGCGTTACGACGATATCCGGATTGGCGTCTTCCTTCATCACTTCAATTTTTCGCTGGATCGCAAAAGAGCGTGAAAAGTCGCGGGAAACCAAAATATGCCGGAATCCAAACCCACAGCAATCAAACCAAGTGGAATAATCCGCGACATCTACGCCGATCGCCACCAACGAGCCGGTCACAATGGCGCTGCGCTGCGCACCGTAAATTTCAGGGTCATAAATGGCGTCTTCTTCCACCAATTTGTGGTAATGGCAAGCCGGGTGAACCGTGGCGGTAATGTGGTCCATCGGCACGACCTGACGTTCGGCAATTTTATCGCGCATGGCATAAACCCATTCGCTATAATGCACGACTTCTTCGGGAAAGACCAGTTTTTTTCCCAATTTCGCCATAATATCGCGAACCTGACGACGCAGATCATGGTGGTGCATCAGTTCGTGGCGCACTTCTTTGTAATGCCCAAAGCTGGTGCCGCAATGAATAATCGGAAAATAGCCGGTTTCTTCAGCCGCAGCAAAATTTCGAATGGCTACCGCAGCCTGTGCAGCGGCATTGGAAGTCGCAGAAGCATAATAATTCCAGGCAGTGCAGGAAGTCTGGTCGCTCGGATCGATATAATCAAACCCCAACTGGCGGTTCAGCCAAAAAATAGATGTCGAATAACCGGGGATGTGCCCGCATTGACCGCAGCTTTTGTGATGCCAGGTGTGCCCGTAAGGAATTTTTTTCTTGCGACCGTATTTAGTGGTCACTTCAACATAGGGTTCCGGAACGCGCTGAATTTCAATCTCACCTTCTTTTTCCAATTGATTGAGAATATCGTGATGATCTTCCGTCGGCGCTTCTTCCGAGGAGGTTTTAAAACCGGGCGTTTTTCCGGCCTTGATAACATCTTCCACAGAGACAAAACTCATAATATCACCTCTATTTATGATTTATGATTTATTCTTCAAGATTCTTTTTTGTTAAGGTGTTTCGGTCTAATCGCGACGAAACACGCGGACTCTCAACGACTTTTGCGGTTAATCAAAAGTCACATCATCATAACCGGCTTCCTCCAACCGCTCTTCCATCACGTCTTGAAGGATCATAAACAAGCCTTCGTCAACTTCTTTAATCATATCCATCACGCCGGTCATGTGCCAGATTAAATACAGCTCAATGATTGTTTTTTCATCCACATGCCAACTGGTTTCCGTCGTGTGCAATGTTTCCGGCGGCAGGGCCCGGCGCCAGATATCCAGGTTTTCGGATATTTCGGTGACATGCGTTCCCCAATCGGGAAAGGCGTCGGCCTGAAGCATATCCGGCGATACCTGTGAACCGGTTGACATGATTTTGTAGATGATCCGGCCGTATCCTTCCAACGCGTCGCGAGCCGTCTGCAAGCCGTTGTTTACGGCCACTTCCCGCAGGATGGTGATCAATCCACCGGGAGAATTTCCACGGGGGCAGCGGTCGCAGGAAAAACATTGCGAACAATCCCAAATACTGTCGTTCATCAACGTATAAACCAAATCGACATCTTCGCGGGAACAGGCCTGGGCAATAACGCGCGGGCTGAAATCGTAAAACCGCGCGGAGGGGCAGGCTGCCACGCAGATGCCGCATTCATAACAACCATATAGGACATCGTGAAAACGCATGTCTGCTTTTACTTCTTCAAAGAGGCGTTCCTTCTCTTCAAAAGCCACATCGGCATGTTTATTTTGTGATAAATCAAGCGCAAAACCCAGTGACATAATTTATTCTCCTTATTAGGTTACGCATTACTCTTCAAATCCTTCAACGTGTTCACATCCCATGATGTCTTCCGCCTCAATTTTTTCCCGGTACGCCGTTACCGCTGCATCGCCGGAAAGCAATTCTTTCATATCGCCATCAAAATCCGTCGGCTGAAGTTTCGCGATCCAACCTTTATGGTATGGGCTGCGGTTAATCAATTGCGGATCATTTTGCAACGCCTCATTCACAGCAACAATCTCACCGGCAATTGGTGTTTTGACCGGGCCAACCCACTTACTGCTTTCCACCGTGCCAACCGGCTTACCCTTTTTTCGAACCGCGCCGACTTTTTTGACTTTTGCATGCAAAACAGGTCCAGCCATATTCTGCGCAACATCCGTCATTCCGACGGTTACAGTACCGTCGTCATTTACCTGAACCCAGGTATGATCGCCAACTGCGTAATACAAATCTTTTAAAATTATACATCCACGAATTTCTTCACGATCGGCCATCGTTTAACCCCTTTTTTTAGGATTTTATTTATTTGTTTATCCGACAATTTTAGCAACAGGCCAATTGAAGGTGATTCGTAATTCGTAATGCGTGAAGAAAAAAATTACGAATCACCCAACACGCCTCGCGATTAGAAATACATCACATGATCCGCGTTTAACGCCAGGTCAATAATACTGGTCGCGCCTAAAATCCCCACGCCCTCAATCAGGTCATCCTTGGTCATGTTCCACAAATCCAAGCTTTGCTGGCAGACGTTTAATTCCACTTCTGCATCAAGCGCCTGGTCTAACAATGTTTTGAGTGTAACGTTGCTGGTAGGGTCTAATTGAACTTTTTCGGCGGCGCCTTTTTTAAGTTGATTGGTTCCATTCATCGTGAACCAAACCATCGTTTCCATTTCCATGGCAGCGGCGGCCATTGCATAAAAAATCGGCGAATAAGTCCGGGTTGGCGTATCAACGCCATGTGTTTGAATAACCAGGATTTTTTTTCCTTCGAGATCTTCCACGAGTTGCCTCCTTTTCGTTGTAAATTTTCAAATCAGATTTATCAAGTCCCCGGAATCGTGCAAGATTTTGTCGGATCAGCTAATACAAAAAGATAATTTTTTTCCCAATTCCAATCGGCCTCATCCATAACAAAATCATGCAAGTCATCTTTTTTCGAGCTATAAGTCAAAAGTTTTAGCTTCACCGGATCACCGGCGCTGTTTTTTTCCAAAACCTCAAAGAGCAGCCATTGTCCCGCTTTTTCAGCGTATAGTTGAGAAATGTCTTTTAAACTTAAAATTTTGTTTCGCCATTCCAACGCACACCCTGCTAATTACGTTTCACCGACTCCGCCAACGAAACGATTGAATCGATCCAATCATGAGGTTCAACGCCCGGTGTTTGTATATTTTCTTCTTCATAAAAACGGTTGACTATTTCACTTAATTTTTCAGTCGTTGCCTCGGCGTGTAACAGCGCCTTTTCCATCCCGGCAAATTTTGTATGCGGATAAAAAGTAAAATCTCCGGATAGCGTGATATCGTCGATGTAATTATTGCGCAAGCGAATCGTAGCATTAATCAAACCACCCGGCGTTTTAACACTGGTCTCGCCAACCCAGACACCGGAATGAATTTTTACTGCCGGTCGCGCGTGACTGCCTTTTGAAAAGAGCCATGACTCGGTGGAAAATTTTGCATCCAGTTCATTCATTTTTTGCAATTCCGCATCACTGAATTCGCCTTCTTCAACGTTATCCCCCAACACTTTCTCGCACCTTTCGATGTAAAGCTGCTTAATGGTTTCCCGACCGGGGATGTCACCTAATTCTTTCTTCAGGGTGGTCATGTATTCATTCAGGCTTTGATAAATTTTATCTCGAAACTTTTCATCTATCAATCCAAAATCATTATA
>CAYVDX010000072.1:0-2095 GCA_964450485.1 uncultured Calditrichaceae bacterium | reverse complement strand
AAACTTTTCATCCGGCACATTGAGCACTTTGGACATCAGCTCAAAATCGAAATCGAACATAAAACTACAAACCAGCACCTCAGCGTTCCCAATCGCGGCTGCTCCCATGCCGCCAATTTTTTTGCCGGGATGAACCTGCACGTCATTCACCGGGCGAAAAAAAGCATCGACGCCCAGCGCTTTATAAGTTTCTATAATCGGGTAAGCATGCATTTTAAAACGTTCTTCAATCCGCATGGGATACGCATTGGGATGAAAAATCCATTGCGTAAAAAGTTGCCGTTCATCAAGGTAAACCGCGCCGCCGCCGACTTCTCTTCGCACGATCGGGATATTGTTTTCCCGGCAAAAATCAACATCAACTTCTTTTTTGACTTCCTGATGAAAACCGATGCAAACATACGGTGATTCAGGACTTACAAGGATAATTGTGTTTGGGGAATCTTTGGTAAACGCATGCGCAACGCCGTGATACACTGTTTGAGAACGTAATGCGGAAACGGTGCAGGCATCTACCAAACGAACAGGCATTTACTTCTCCCCGAAAAATTTTATACCCAATAGCGGTCATCGTTTTGCACAAGGCAAATTTCAACAATAGTAAAAACTCAATTGAATGCCGGAAAAGCCAAGACATCCGGCGGGTGCGATAGATGAAAAATGAAAATCATTTAGATAAACAAATTTACATCTGAATCCGCGGCGAACTCCAGAAAAGTTGCAGCGCCGCCGATTTCACATTCATCGATAAATTCATCTTTTGAAAAGCCGAATACGTCCATGGTCATCTGGCAGCCGATCATGCGTACGTCCATATCCGTACACATTTCCCGTAATTCTTTCACTGATGCAACGCCTTTCTTCTTGAACGTTTTTTTCATCAGATTCGTCGCTACCGACTCGAACCCGGGAACATTGTTGACGATAACATTCGGGATGTTCCAATTGATTTTTTGAAAACCTTCTGAACCAAAGGGCATTTTCATCGGCATGGCAGGATTTCCGGCAGGCGATACAGCGGCGTGTAAATCTTTTTTCAACAATGGCAGCCCGTAAAAAGTGAAAAAGATCGCGACCTCCCATCCCATTGCACCGGCTGCACTGGCAAGAATAAACGGCGGATAAGCCCAATCCAGCGTGCCCTGAGAAGATATTAAGGCAAGGCGACGTGTTCTATTTCCATTTGACATGACTCAGACCTCCTTAAATAAAATTTTAGTGAGTCTTTTTAATTACAAAACGGTATTTTGAATTTTCATCTTTTGCTTCCAACAATTCATGACCGGTCTGCCGGGCCCATGCTTCCATATCCGGTATCGACCCCGGGTCGGTTGAAATCATTTCCAATGTTTGTCCAACCCCAAGTTGTTTCAGTGCTTTGTTGGTTTTCACAACGGGCATCGGGCAAAGCATCCCACTGCAATCAAGAGTTTCATCGATTTTGAAATCCGCCATAACAACCTCCTTAAATTTCTTTTGTATAAAAAATTGGTTAACATCGTCCCGATTACGTATTTCCAATATTTTGTTGCCGGTTAAATTGCTCCAGGCTTTGATATCCGACAACGCTCCAGGATCATCAGAAATAAGTTCCAACACTTCTCCCGATCTCATTTGCTCGAAGATATTCCTCATTTGTAAAATCGGCACGAAAATGTCCTGGGTTCGAGCGTCTAACTGCCTGCTGACAACAATATTCACAATTCTTAATCTATATTATTTGCTTGATGGTTTAACAATTTTTAAATTTCCGACGATAACAGCGAGCTTCTCCGCAAATTCCATACCACGATAAATTATTCAACAGAATGATAAGTGTCAAAACTCATCGTTAGTCACGGTAAACAAAATACCGGAATAACGCCATTCAGCGTCATCGTGCTAACATTAGAAAAAACAGCCGCATGACTACTTTTTTTATTAACTTTTTCACAGGATATGGAAATATCGCCTAATAGATTTTTGAAAATCAAGAACTGTTGCGCCTCCTCCACATGAATAGAAAAAGTAAAATCGTTTGAGGTGTTTTTACCATATTTATAATCCAAATACCATATTTTTGATGTTGGTTTTTGGAGATTTACAGGTTATTGAT
>CAYVDX010000071.1:6379-10413 GCA_964450485.1 uncultured Calditrichaceae bacterium | reverse complement strand
TAATCGCACCCGGCTTGATTATATGGATGAGCAGCCCATTTTAAACCAGGCATTGATGATCGAACGAGACAGGATTTTAGAAAAATTGTTTCCGTATCGTCATCAGGCTGTCTTTGAAAAACTCAAATGAAGCATTGGTTTTTTACATTATTTCTCGCATTCAGCGCATCGTCGCTTTTTGGCGCATTTGATTATCCGGCGTTTAGCGCGAGAAACGCCGCGCTTTCCGGCAGCGATCTTGCCGCCGCCGCAGGGTGGGACGGCTTTTTGATGAACCCCGCGCTTTCAGCCAGCGCCAGCCGTTTCCTTGGCGAGTTAAATTACTTTCAACTGTTTAATTTAAAAGAACTTAGATATACAAGTGGATTAGCAGTTTTTCCATTTCGAGGCTGGGGAATCGGCGTTGGGGTTGAGAATTTTGGCGGAACGCTTTACAGCGAAAGCAAACTTACCGTCAACGGGGCGCGCCGGTTTTTCGATGCTCAACTAAGCGTCGGGGTCTCCGTTCATTTATATCACATCTCCGCGAAAAATTACGGCGGCAGCAGCGCGATGGGCCTCAGCGTCGGGTTTCAGTATCGCCTGTTGCCAACGGTGCACATCGCCGGCGCCATCGACAATTTAAACCGTCCCGCCATCAACGGCTTTAGCGAGCAGGTGCCGCAAACCATCCGGATGGGCTTGCAATATCAACCGGTTGAGAAGATCAGCGCATACGCCGCGGTGCGGAAAGACAGTTGGTTTTCCCCGGAGTTGGCTGTTGGGTTGGCGTATCAATTGTTTGACAACATGCGACTGCAAAGCGGTTATTCCACCCGCGCGGATATTCCCTCTTTCGGCGTTTTGTTCAACGTGTTGAACGCGGAAGTCAGCTATGCCTTGCAGTATCATTTTGATTTGGGCGAAACCCATTTTTTCAGCGTGGCGTTCCATCGATAAATAGTTGTGCAGACCAACCCGATTACTTTTTATGAATTTTATTCAGTACCGGACACTTTTAGGAAAGGGAGGCAAAAGTGGAGCTTTAGGGGAAAGTAATGTTACAAAGCGGGAGCTTTGTAACGAGAATCGCTCATTTTTGTCAATACTTGTTGCAATCCCGGAGCGCCGCATCGGTGTAAACCTTAAATTTTTTCGGGTAAAAAACACTCCAAATTCCCCGCCTTTACAAGGAGGGGACAGATTTTCGAATCCCGGCTGCCGGGAGAGAAAATCAGGGGTGGTCGGCTCGATTTCGCAGCGTCAACCGCCCCTGCGCCGCTCTCCCGGCAGCCGGGATTCACGACGCTGTCCCCGCCTTAGTAACGCGGGGAATTTAACGGGTTTTGCAAGCAAAATCCATAAGGTTTACGCGCGTGCGGCCCGCCGGGATTGCAACACGATTTTCCAAGAAGCGCTGCTTCTAATTCACGCAATATTGCCCGCTTTTAAAAAGTGTCCGGTACCGAAGTATTTTATACCCTTTCGCGCAAAAAGCCTCCGAATTGTTTTTTTGTTATTTTTTCTCACCGTTTGGGGCGTCGCCCAGAAAAATCCTGAAAGCGTCCGGCAGGAACTTCGCAAGCTTCGTACGGAAATTTCTGAGTTGGAAAGCAAATTGAAATCCGCGGAAAGCACGCTGCAAAACGAGCTTGCCCGGATGAAAAATTTTGATCAACAGGTTACGCTTTTGAAAAAAGCCCTCCGGCTTTTAAAAGGAGAAATCCGCAAAAGCGAACGGGAAGTTGCCAATCTAAATATTCAGATCGATACGTTAAATATCCAAATTCGCCGCCTTCGTCAACTGTTTCAGGAACAGGTGGTGTTTGCCTATAAATACCAAAAAGGGCGGGAACTGGACTGGCTTTTGGGTTCGGGTAATTTTAACCAGGCCATGGTTCGCTATCGATATTTTCAGGCCGTGTCGAAAAATTCCCGGCGAATGTATGAGCGGCTCCGGCAAAAGCAGAAACAATTAATAGCATTGCAAACGGCGCGGACGCAAAAATTAAAAGCGCAGCAACAATTGGCGGTGGAAAAAGCCGCTGAGCAAAAATCCCGGGAGCAAAAAAAGCGCGAGCGACAAAAACTTGTTTCCAAAATTTCAAGGGATAAAAAGCTCTACAAACAAGCGATCGCGGAAAAAATGGAGAGCTACGAACGCTTAAAAAATATCATTGGCTCGCTGGAGAAAAAACGCAAACAGGGAACGCCGGAAGGGCAGCCGAATATCGATTGGCGCCGGGTAAAAGGCGATTTTTCCCGGCAAAAACGCAAGTTGAACTGGCCGGTTCGCGGTAAGGTGCTGCGCTCTTTTGGAAAACACAAAAATCCCCGTTTAAAAACCGTACTGGTGAATAATGGCATTGACATCAAAGCCGGAAAAGGAACCGAGGTGCGCTGCGTATTTTCCGGCGTGGTCAGCACCATTACTTACATCAGCGGGTTTGGAAACACCTTGATTTTGGATCACAACAACGGCTATTATACGGTTTACGCGCATTTGGATGAAATTTATGTCAACAAATTCCAGGTTGTTGACGCCGGAACAGTGCTCGGCACCGTGGGCGATTCCGGTTCACTGGAAGGCAGCATGCTCCATTTTGAAATATACGGCAACAGCAAACCTTTGAACCCGGCGAAATGGCTGAAGAAATAATGAAAAGTGAACAGTGAAAAGTGGCGCTGCGCGGCATTTGACTGCGCCGTCATCGGTCATTGGTTTTTCGCCCCACGCGCCACGCGCCACGCCTGATTTTAATCATTGTATAAAACACCCGCGCTTGATATATTTCCCACAAACAATTTTGGAGATGAGTGAATGGAATTTCATCCGGGACATTTTGTAGCGGTGGTTGGCGGGGCATGTGCAGGATCGGAGGCGGCGTATCGCTTGGCGGAGCGCGGCATTTATGTGGCGGTTTTTGATCAGCAGGCGCTTCCTTATGGCAAAATAGAGGACGGGCTTCCCAAATGGCACGTAAAACTGCGCAACAAAGAAGAAGCGAAAATTGATCGCAAGCTCGATCATCCCAACGTTTTTTTTGTCCCGAAAACGCGGTTGGGAAAGGACGTCTCTTTTGAAGAACTTGTCAATAAATGGGGATTCAGCGCGGTGTTGCTGGCCAGCGGGGCCTGGCGGGATCGCCCCTTGCCGGTGGCCGGCATCGACGAATTTATCGGCAAGGGATTTTATTATCAAAATTATTTCGTGGAATGGTTTAATCATTATCACGAGCCGGATTACCGGGGCCATCAATGCGAGGTTGCGGATAACGCCATCGTGATCGGCGGCGGTCTGGCCTCGATTGATGTGGTGAAAATTCTGATGCTGGAAACAGCCGCGCGGGCGTTGGCCAAACGCGGGGTCACAACGGACGTGATTTCGCTGGAGCATCGCGGGATTCCAAATAAATTGGATGAATTGGGCGTTAAATTTGCCGATCTGAACCTCGCTGGATGCACGCTTTTTTATCGCCGCCGCGATATCGACATGCCTCTGGCCTCGCTGCCGGATGATCCCGCCAAACATGATAAAACCCGCCAAATTCGCCAGCGCATTTTAAATAATGCCCGGAATAAATACCTGTTCCGATTTCAGGACCGCGGCAAACCGGTGGATTTGATTGTGGAAAACGGGCGGCTGGCCGGCTTGGTTTTTCGGAAAACCGAAATTGTTGACGGGCGCGTAAAAGACGTTCCCGGCAGCGAATTTGAGGTGCGCGCACCATTGGTCATTTCCTCCATCGGCAGCATTCCGGAACCGATTCCCGGCATTCCCGCGGAAGGCGAACTGTTCCGGGTGCGCGATGAAAAAACCGGGCAGTTGGAATGCGCGGATCACGTGTTTGCATTGGGAAATGCCGTGACCGGGCGGGGCAATATCCGCGAATCGGAGCTGCACGCCCGCGGCGTGGTGCGGCATGTGATGGATGAATTTTTGAATTGGCGTGAAGCAGATTTTGCCACGGCGCAAACAAAAGGCTGGAAATCGATTGGAAACACATCATCGCAGCATTTATTAAATGAAAAACAAATTGGCGAAATCGCGGCAA
>CAYVDX010000071.1:0-6369 GCA_964450485.1 uncultured Calditrichaceae bacterium | reverse complement strand
CAAGCAAAGGGTTGGCGTTCGATAGAAAGTTCATCACCACGGTTCTTGACTAAAAAACAACTGAGCGAACTCGCGGTAAAAGTAAAATCTTTGCAGCAAGCCGTAGGTTATGACAACAATTATCAAAAATGGGTGGACGCACATCGTCCGGTGCGGCTGGAAGATATTTAACCAAAACGCTGGAGGTTTTTTAAAACCTCCAGCGTTTTTAAAGGAGGCATAAAATATGAACCGGATTACAAGCATTCTGCTATTGTTAGCGGTAACTTTTAGCGTTTGGGCGCAGCGACCCATTGAATTTACCGACATGTTTTCCATGGGGCGTGTGGCTGATCCGCAAATTTCGCCGGCCGGCGATTGGATTGCCTACACCGTCGCCTATTATAATATAGAAGACAACTCCAAAAACAGCGACATTTTCCTCGTTTCAACGGACGGAAAACGCCGCAAACAGTTGACCGCTTCGCCAAAAACCGACACACATCCCCGCTGGCTGCAGGACGGGCACACCCTGACGTTTATTTCCACGCGCGACGGCGCGGCGCAAATTTACCGGATCGATGCGAACGGCGGCGAAGCGCGGAAAGTAACGGATATTGCCACGGGCGTTGACGGCTTCCGTTTATCGCCGGACGGAAAAAATTTTGCCGTGCAGACAACCCTGTTCCCGGCGGCGAAAACCCCGGAAGCATCGGCGAAAATGGACGCTGCAAAAGCACAGGATTTGGCTACCGGCCGGGTGATTGACGGCTTGCTCTATCGCCATTGGAATGAATGGCGGGACGGAAAAATGAGCCGCGTGGTGATCGTGCCGGTCAATGGCGGCGAAGTCGTCTCCGCCACGCCCGCCGATCGCGATTGTCCGCCGATAGCCCTGGGCAGCGGCCATGATTTTGTCTGGTCGCCGGACGGGCAATCGCTCTGCTTTGTGCAAAATACCGAGGCAAATGTCGCGGCCAGCACGAATAACGATTTGTGGCTGGCAAGCCGCGACGGCAGCGGGGCAAGGCAAATCACCGCCAACAAAGGCAATGACAATGGCCCGCGTTTTTCGCCGGATGGCAAATTTATCGCCTACATGTCCATGGCGCGGGCTGGTTTTGAAGCGGATCAACAGGACTTGCTGGTTTATGATTTGACGACCGGGAAAACGCGCAATTTAACCGCCGCGTTGGATCGCTATGTTTCGGATTTTGTCTGGTCGCCAAAGGGCGATCGGCTCTATTTTTACACGCCGCATCACGGGCGGCATCGTTTGTACCAGGTCAATGCAAATGGTGGAAAACCGAAATTGTTGCTGGACAAAAAATATATCGGCGATTTGCGGATCAGTCCGGACGGCAAATTTTTGGCGCTGAAAATTCAGAAAAGCAACATGCCCAACGAAATTTTCCGCTTTGATCTGCGCGCCAAAAAACTGACCCGGTTGACCCACACAAACGACGCGCGGCTGGCGCAATTGAAAATGAATGACATCGAAGATTATTGGTTTATCGGCGCAAAAGGCGATTCGATACACCTGTTGATGGTCAAGCCGCCGAATTTTGATCCGCGCAAAAAATACCCGCTGATTTCCCTGGTTCACGGCGGGCCGCAGGGCGCATGGGGCGACGATTTTCACTATCGCTGGAATTCTCAAATGTTTGCCGCGCCCGGATATGTGGCGATTATGATCAACTTTCACGGCAGTCGCGGCTACGGCCAGGCGTTTTGCGACGCCGTCACCCGCGATTGGGGCGGCGCACCTTTTGAGGACGTTATCACCGGCACGAAATGGGCGATTGAACAATTTGACTTCATTGACGGTGAGCGGGTTGGCGCGGCTGGCGCATCATACGGCGGGTTTATGCTCAACTGGATTCAGGGGCACAATGACGAAGGACTTTTCAAAACCCTGGTGTCGCACGATGGCGTTTATGAGCAAGTGAGCATGTTTGGCGCGACCGAAGAGCTTTGGTTCCCGATGTGGGAATTCAACGGAACGCCCTGGCAGGAAGGCAATCTTTATCAAAAATGGAACCCGGCAAATTATGTCGATCATTTTAAAACGCCCATGCTGATCATCCACGGCGAACGCGATTACCGCGTGCCCTACACCCAGGGTTTGCAGCTTTTTACCGCGCTGCAAATGAAGGGCGTGCCCTCGCGGCTGCTGTTTTTCCCGGATGAAGATCACTTTGTCAGAAAGCCGCAAAATGCCCGGCAATGGTGGCACACCGTTCACGACTGGCTGGCGCGCTTTTTACAGCCGATGGCTGAATAATAAATGATATATTCAAAAGTATTTTAGAAAAGGAGAAGCGGCAGGCTAATACCGATTCTCCTTTTTTTTGTACCCGCAGAAATTATCTGAACACAAATTTTTTAATCCCGCCGGCAATAAAATTGTGACAAAGATGTTACCGCCTCCGGACAACTTGCAGCGGCGTCAATCGTTATAAAAGATGCATAGAATATTGCGGACTGAATTAGACAATGACGATATGGAGGGTAAAATCATGAGATCACTCAATTTTTTAGCCGGTTTAGGATTATTTACGTATGCAATGGAAAGCCCAACCGCGATTGTAAAACCCGGTTTTGATGATGTTGTCAGTGCTTATAATTACCATACATTTAGCTGGCGAGGCAAAGCAAGCAACGGCTTTAGCGAACGGGTTGCCGATAATTCCGCGGTGGAAAAACACTTCAAAAAAGTGGTGAGCCGCGAACTGGAAAAACTCGGCTTCCGGGAAGCCAAACCGGACGACGCCCGGGTTGATTTTTTAATCGATTTTAAAGTGTCGGTCAAAAACAAACCGAATGTTATTGCCGCCGAAGACGCTTATTGCCCGGTAAATGTTCAAGGGTTCGGTGATTATTTTTGCAAATATAATGACAAAAATCGTTACGCTGAAAATACCGTTCAATATCGTGAAAGCACATTTGTGATCGATTTTATCGATCCGAAAACCGGCCGGTTAGTCTGGCGCGGCTCATTTTCCGGCCTTACCCAAAACCGGTAAATGAGATGCCGATAATCTTGACTTTATCCAATAGCGCCGATTCTATTATCCCTTGAACAGGGCGTATCACGTTTTTAATGCGTTTATCGACTTTCACTCATTTTGCAATGTCTTTGCCGATAGCGTGATCGGCGGAAACGGTATTCAGGATTTAAAAAAAATCGGTCAGGAAATCGTCCATGCGGCGGCGTTTTCCGAGCCGCCGGTTCATTTGGGAAGCGGTGTTTCCGAGGGGTCATTTTTTAAAAACGGCAAAATAATGCTCGCATTCAAAGGGCTTGGTTGGGTAAATGAAAGACCTTGCGCGGTGGTGGGATATGACTCGGGCGAGAGTTCTTTTCAAATGACGGTGAATCCCACCCCGGAGCTTCAAATTCAAACGACCGGCAGCTCACACTATTTCGGAGACATTTACAAAGACCTAAAAACAAAGTGGGTCCAAAAAGTGACGATGACGGAATTTGTCGTCAGTGAAACAGCCTTGCCGACGCCGCCCACCAAGATCAATTCGGTTATCGAACGTCGCATTTCACCTGTGCAGCCGTCTCACCACCAATCTTTACAAACACTTCATAACTTCACGTTTCCTCAACACTTATAAAAACAGCACAGACCGGCTGCATCAGGTTCAAATGCATGGTTATGTGCCCGTTGCCAGCACCCGATTTTATTGCGTGTGATCTAACTCAACCATCTTGTGTCGGCCAATTTAATCCTTGCATTCCGTAATTTCAAAGCATACTTTTCTCTACCATTCTTTCAAAAATCCATCACACAAGTGATATCAATGATTGCCAGAATGAATTTCTGATTTCATTGATGTTTTTTGATATTCCAAAGGCAGTATATTTTGGAATTATTTTTGTCTTTTCATCAGAATTTGAGGGGTGAAATAGTGAATAAGTTGATCATCTTTCTGATATGTGTTGTGAGTTGTTCCGGATTTACCCAACAAAAATATACCGGGCAAACCATCGAAGAAATACTGACACTACCGGAAGAAGAAATTGATTTAGGACTTGCTGTGTTGCTATTGGCAAAAGAAGTCTATCCTGATATTGATATTAACAATTATCTAAATCTGCTCGACCGCATGGCATATACCGTTCACAAGATTTCCGGCGGCTCTAACGACCCGGATATACGCATCGGTTCGATGAATACTTTTTTGTATCGGAAAGGACGGTGGAATAGCGGCTGGACTTTTGAATACGATCCGGTAGATTCACTGGCTCAAGAACTGCGCAACAAATTTCTCAACAAGTATTTGGATGCTCATATCGGCTCTTGCGTTACCATGCCGATGCTGCACATTGTGCTGGCACAGCGATTGGGCTGGCCAATATACGCGGTGTGTTCCCCAAAACATTTCTTCTGCCGCTATATCGCCCCTGGTTTTGAGGAAAGCAATATTGACGCAACCGTGAGCGGAGGATTTATTAACGATGCCCGCTATATCCGCGAAGATCCGATTCCCCAAAAAGCCCTGGATAATGGAGTGTATATGCGCACACTTTCCCACAAGGAATACCTTGCCCGGCTGCTGACAGTGACTTCAAATGCCTTTTACCGACAGGATAAGATTGATAAATCGCTGTATTTCCTGCAAATCGCCGCCCGGCTGGATTCCACGGATTCGGCTGCGTTGTGGAATTTGGGCACTTGTCATTACTGGAAAGCCTACCAATTGCGAGATCGCATGAACCGGGAAATTCAAATGCATCTGACAGCGATGGAATTGGAACAACCCATCAAGCAACAAAATAGCCTGCTGCCGCGTAACAGAAAAGGAATGCCGGACGAACGTTTTTTGACTGCAACATCTGCCTGGGATATTATCCGCCCACCAATGGCAAATACGAACAAAACATCCGGCATAATCACAATGCCCGAAGTTCCTTCAATTCCTGGGCAATCAACTGGATTGCCCGGTCATCCACTGACATCCAATACTCCCGACAACTTACTGAACGACATGTCTATATTTACAGATATTGAGGTGAAATATGTGCCCCAAATCCGGGAACTGCTGCAAATAGCCCGATCTTATCGAAAGCAAGCCAAAGCGCTCGGTATTGTTATAAATACACCGGAATTGTATTACGATTCGCATCCTGAAATCAAACACTAATCCATTCAGCAAGGAGGAATTTAAAATGAAAAGTTATGGAAAATTTTCGGTTATTTTTTGTATCTTAGTATTGTCAACAGGATTGTTTGCCCGACGGTGGTATGATCCACAAATTGCCCGTTGGACGACACCTGACCCGGCGGATGAGTTTCATAGCCCGTATGTGTATGTGGGAAATGCACCAATTATAGCTATTGATCCCGATGGCTCAGAGACTTATATAAATATTTTTGGTGAAATAAATACTAATTATCGAATACTTGACCCACAAGATCCAAGTGTTTTTCTTATTCACGAAAACGGTAAATGGTCTAAGGTGGGTGAGTTAGGTGGTGAAATAGATATAAGCATTATATTTGATAATTTATTAGATCGCAATTATAAAGCAGCACAATCAATGTGGAATCCTTCCAATTTTTACGAAAATGTTGACTATGGCGGTATTTGGGATTATAAATCAAATCAAAATACGATTTATGGTTTAGCAAATACATATAAACAAGAAACTTGGTTTGTTTACTGGAATGAAGAAATGCGAACCGATGCACCCGGTAATATTCATTATGGATTAGTTGGATTAGCATTTGGGGATAATGTTCCTGGAATCTTTTTCCCGGAATCATTCTTGTCGTATATGGCAGGCTTTGCACAAATTAATGGGCCTTATGGTTCCGAATCAGGTTGGATTAAAGGAAAGCCAATTAGTATAGGTGGATATCAATTTCCACCCTTTCGTTCTCCATATGCAGATGACCCAAGAGATCAATATTATATAAATAAAGGATTTAAACAGTATTGGTGGAGGAGAGCTTCGGAATGAAACCTTTTCATAAAAAATTATTATTAATGACTGTGATGGGGTTATCAATTGGTCTAGGATTTGCGATCTTTTTTCAAATTTTTTCATTTATTTCCTTCGTTTTACACAATAAAACGCACGAGGAACTCAGAAAGATTCTTTATTTACCAGGTAAAGAGTATTCATATCAGGCTTATTACATGTCTGGTGGGGCTACAACCTCAAACTATATTCAATTACGTAGAGTATATAAATCTGGAAAATATGATATCATTAAGACATTTCAACACCAGAAATTCGTCAGAGAGTTGAAAATGGATACAGAAAAAGGGATAGTAATTGTTTTGGGCGGAGGAATTAGCAAATTTTCCGCTCCTCCCGATACATTTTATCTTCAGTTATTTTCAGAAGAAAAAAAAATAGTAAAGCCTCAA
>CAYVDX010000070.1:5429-10467 GCA_964450485.1 uncultured Calditrichaceae bacterium | reverse complement strand
TGCGGCAAGCCGGGAAGACTATAATGGAACATCAAGACATTATAAAATCAAATTAGTATTTCCGGAAGAAATGACGCTTTGCTGTTTCCGCAATTCCTTCCTTGAGAAAATTCCTACCCATCGCTTATTACTCCAAAAACATCTCCCCATTTTGAATTTTTGGCAAAAAAATTGCATGTAAATATTTACAGTTTGACATGGAATATCAATAAGTGGGAATTGAAATTCCCTTACAAGAAATTTAAAAACAATAGCTTAATTCAATAAAAGACAAAAAAATACGATGTAAATTTCTACCAGCATCTGTGCAAAAAATCGCACTTTGTGCAAAAAAGGCTCACTTTGCCCCGATTCAGCGATGATGTGTAAAAATAAACGCGGTAAATGTTACATAATTTTTACAGTTCTGTAATCTAATTTTTGCATTGGGCGCGTATACTTGTTGTGAGAATTAAAATGTAGATCTGATAAAGATCATAAAACCCTGAGGTGAAACATGACAACGCTTATTGATAAACATTTGACGAACGCGGAATTAACCGTGAATACCGCCGCTGAAAAATATTTCAACCTTTTTGTTAAGGATTGGGCAGAAAAACAACACTTGGATGCAAAAGCCCAACATCAGCTTGTTGAACTATTAAAAGACTCGTTCTTCTTTACCGAATCTTTTCTGGAAGAAGATGCGAAAAAAACTGACGAGATTTTTAATATTGATTCAATTCACCTGAGCGCCGATCCAGGTGTTTCGAAGTGGCTTCAATAGTTTTACGCTTTAATTCATTCAATTAACCACAATCCTACTTGCGAAATCGTCTCATTTATTCTGCAAGTGGAATAAAACACCTACAACCTATCTAACTCCAGCTTTTACAGTTACCTGTAAGTTGGAGTTTTTTTATTTACACCAACCGGCAACCAGCGCCAAATCACACTTTTTATTTGTTACTTAGAATTTACACAGCCGTGAAATAGCTGATACGACAGCATACGATATTTCCCCCGAAAAATATACAAAACGAACAATAATACAATAACTTTAACATTGAAACAATTCAACCAACTCAAGGAGCTTTACAATGAAAAAATATTCCGTAAGTTTGATTTTAGTGAGTTTGCTGCTTTTAGTAAGTGCTGCTTCAGCACAAAAGCCGGACATGGCTCAAAAGTTATTTAAAAAATTGAAAGTCGGTGAATGGATAAAAGTTGAGGGTATTCCACAAAAGAATTTTACGGTGCTTTTACGTGAGATCGAGCTGATTTATGGTGAAGTAGAGGATGATGATTGGGAAATTAGCGGTAGAATCAGCACGCTTGATCCCAAAAAAAAGATGATGTATGTACTCAATTTACCGGTAAAAATTGATGACAATATAGAGTATGACGATGATTATGAAATAATTAAATCCTTTTCTGACATTAAGCCCGGATTATTTGTTGAATTAGAAGGCACTTATTTAAAAGACGGAACATTTCTTGGCACGGAGATTGGCACCGCCGACGAAAAAGCCCAACGATTGAACAAAATTGAATGGACCGGAAAAGTTCAAGAAGTTGATCCGACAACACGAACCATAACGATGTTAGGTCATAATTTTGTGTTCACACCTTCAACAAAAATTAAATCGTTAATCCAGGACTAAGGCCTAAGCAGTTAGAAACCAAGCAGGTAGAGACGCTATGAACTTCAAATTAGTCGGTTATTTATTATTCGGAATTGCAGTTATTACAGCACCGGGCTTATCGCAAGACAATCAGTGGGCAAATGAAACCAAAATTTTGGAACAGCATATCCCGCAAAAAATTCAGCTAAACGCTTCGACGATAGAATCAATGTTGAATATGCCATTAACACTAAATGATTGCGTTGCCATTGCTCTAAAAAATAATATCCAGTTACAAATAGATCGCTTAGAGTATAATCGCGTTTATTACACCCGCAAAGGCGCTAATCAGGAATTCTTACCGGATATCAGCATCAGTGCTCAACGGAACATCAAAACGGATTTGGATACACTAGGAAATGACGGGCAAGAGACCACTGCTGACCAGGTAGATATTGCCTTATCCGAAACACTGCCGCTGGGTGGTTCGATATCACTTTCCTATCGTCTTGACAAGCAAACGGATAATATTAGCCGACGAACTGACTCACCAAGCAAAAAATGGACAATATCATTTACGCAACCCATTCTTAAGGGATTTGGCTATTCCATTGCCTATGGCAATGTAAAATTGGCTGATTTGGATTTAATGATCGAAGAATACAATCTTCAAAATTCAGTTCTATCCACAATTTTTTTAGTAAAACAAGCATACTTTATTGTTCTGCAACAAAAAAAGTTGGTGGAATCAACCGAAGCCGCGATAGAAAGAGATAAAAAGCTAAAAGTTATTTCACAGGCAAAAGCTGACGCAAAAATTGCAACTCGCAGAGATATTCTTAGCGCCGAAATTATTTTGCAACAGGATATTGCCGAACTCGTTAGCACTCAATCGGATTACGAAGATGCGCTGGATAATTTAAAAGATGCAATGGGCGTCGGAATTGAACGTAAAATAAGTCTTGCCGACGCCGAACTTGTGTTTAAACCCATCCCGCTTATGGAGGAAGAATGGCTTGAGATCGGATTAAAGAATAATATTGCAATTCAATTGCAAAAAGCATCATTGGAAAAGAACAAATTTCTTACAAAATTATCTGGCAATAGCAGATTACCTGACTTATCATTAGTAGGTACGTATTCCCAATTAGATGATAACAATATTGTAAGAGACAACCAAAATCGTGATTTAACCGGGAAATTGCTGTTTTCCTACCCGTTGTTTAATGTTAATGCCCGAGCCAGCCATCAAGAAGCATTGATTGCGGCACGTCAGTCCGAACGAGTGATAGAAGACACACGCCGGGCATTGATACTTAGCGTTCGCTCCATTGTACGCAGCCTGCGGAACGGTTCCGAGCGTATAAATATCCTGGTAAAAAACATTGAAGCCGCAAAAGAAAAAGTGACTTTTGCGACGACAATGTTCAACTTAGGGCGGGCGTCAAATCTTGACATTACCGATGCTCAGAAAGATTTGTTGGATGGAGAAGTTAAATTTACGCAAGAATTGTCAAAATATTATATTGAACAAGCACGGTTGGAACAAGTGTTAGGCGGGCAACCGATCATCAAACAGGAATAAATTTTAATTTAATCAATTGTTGGCACTATAACAATAAACTTTAAGAGAGTTAGTCATGATCGAAAAATCTAAATTAATTGGGCAGGCAAACCAGGATAGTAATCATGTCGTAACCGAGCCGACAGTGCATACAAACAACGACAATTTGACGATACAAATGGAAGAGCCGGATGCACGCGATACTAAAAAATTTGTTGTCAGGAAGCAATATATTGCTTTAGGTATTTTGGGGCTTTTTTTAGTCGTCTGGGCAATAATCTCAGCGACAGGGACAGACGATTTGCAGGATGCACTCACAGCACAGGTTCGTCGCGGCGATCTGCTTGTTACGGTCAGCGAAACGGGCGAGCTTATCGCCCGTGACCAGGCAACGATCGGCGCAATCACGGACAAACAAATTCTTTATTTGGCGCCGGAAGGTGCGCTTGTACATAAAGGTGATACCGTTGTTGTGTTTGAATCCGAAAAATATGCTATTTCGACTGCTGAAGCCAATTCCTCGGTAAAAGTCGCTCAAGCCGATTATCAAAAAGCACTGAATGACCTGGAAGCGCAAAAAGCAAAAGAAGAGGCTGCCAAGAGAAATTATGAGACCCTGCCAGAGTTAGCGAAAAAGGGGTTTGTCGTTGAGAGTGAAGTGGAGCAAGCTCGTCTGGAATACATGCAAATGCAGGCAACGACCCGTTCATTGGAGTCTGTTGTTCAGGCAAGGCTCGCGGATGTTGAGCGCTCCAAAAATGCTTATCGAAATCAGGAACGGAAACTTCGCCAGTCAGCGATGCTGGCGCCGCGTGACGGGGTTGTCGTCTATGCGACAATGGGGACCGGTGCAGCCGCCCGCAAAGTCGAAGTTGGGATGGTTCCCTTTGAAGGCATGGACTTGCTTTATCTTCCCGATGTTGCCTCAATGCAAGTAAGGTCGGAATTCAATGAAGTTGATCTTGATAAAGTTCGCAAAGGTCAGCCCGTTGAAATTCGTATTGACGCCTATCCTGACACCGTCTTTAGCGGTCGTGTTTCGAGCATTGGAACCCTTGCCCGCCGAAAAGTTAATCCGGCAACCGGTAAGCCTACCGGCACAAAAGTGTTTGACCTGACGGTTCAGGTTGAGGCAAATGATACCCGTTTAAAACCGGGGTTAAGTGCGAATTTGAACATTATCGTAAGCAGGCAAAGCGATGTGCTTTATATTCCGATTGAAAGTGTTTTTACAACGCCAGCGAACCGCTCGTATGTGTTTTTGAAAAAAGACGGTGATATTGAACGACGGGCTGTTGAGCTTGGAAAAAGTAATGATATGTATGTTGAAATAAAAAACGGTCTTGATGAACACGATATTGTCTTATTAGACCCGCCGGAACGTTTTCGTAAAGAATAGACCAAAATACATCTAATCAAGATAACAGATTTCAAATTACCGTGACATATAAATGGCAGGAAACCAATGTCAACTTTGATACATGCAAAAGGACTAAAACGCACTTATGATATGGGCGCCGTAAAAGTTCATGCACTAAAAAACATAGATTTGGAAATCAAAAAAGGGGAATTTGTCGCTATTATGGGTCCTTCCGGCTCAGGTAAATCAACCTTAATGAATTTATTGGGTTGCCTGGACAAACCTTCTGCCGGCGAATATTATTTTGACAATGTGGAAATTGCCAAATTAGACGACACACACCTCTCTCGTTTTCGCAATCAACGCGTCGGATTTATATTTCAATCGTTCAACTTAATTTCACAATTAACGGTGGAACAAAACGTAGAACTACCATTAATATACAGCGGCGTGCCCCGGGAAGAGCGGCGTGCCCGTGCAATCGCCATGTTGAAACAAGTCGGACTGGGG
>CAYVDX010000070.1:0-5419 GCA_964450485.1 uncultured Calditrichaceae bacterium | reverse complement strand
CCATAACCCCAATGAATTGTCCGGGGGGGAAAACCAGCGTGTAGCAACAGCCCGGGCTTTGGTGGTAAACCCCGTCATCATTTTAGCGGATGAACCCACCGGTAACCTTGACACAAAAACCGGTGAAGATATTATGAATCTTATCTCATCACTTCACCAAAAAGGTGTGACAATTGTTTTAGTCACGCATGACGTTTGGGTTGCAAACTGGGCAGACCGGATTATTCAGATGAAAGATGGAAATATCTTGCAGGAATTTCGCGATAAAATTACAGCAGATATGCTACAGTTATAATCTTACATATCTCTGTTTACCGAACACAAACAAAAAATCATTTTATAAAAAGATCAACGAGAGATTTGACGCATGGATTATATTGAATATCTACACATGGGATTTGACAGCATCAGACAACATAAAATGCGATCTTTACTGACAATGTTGGGCGTCATTTTTGGGGTGGCGGCAGTCATCGCGATGATGTCAATCGCCGGCGGGGCGCGCGAGGCGGCGCTTGAACAAATCCGGTTGTTAGGAACAAATAATATCCGCTTCAAAAAAGCACAGCTCTCCGAAGAACAACAACAAGAAGCAGAATACAAAGGTTCACCAGGGCTTGGACTCCGTGATATAAATCTTATCAAGAAAATTGTGCCCGGAGTAGAGGGGGCAGCGCCGATAAAACTACTGGAAACTCAGGTATTTTACGCGGATCAGCAAACTCCCGGACGGCTGGTCGGCACCAATCCGGATTACGACGAAGTCACCGGTTTTACACCGGATGAAGGTCGATTTATTGCCGATTTAGACATCGTTGATGCAAAACAAATATGCGTTTTAGGCGGCGCTGTCGCGGAAGAACTGTTTAGACTAAAAAACCCGCTTGGCGAAAAAATACGCATTGACGACACTTGGTACACTGTCATTGGAGTCATGCAAAGTAAAAGAATACGACACGCCAAAAATAACCCGATCAAAATACGTGATATCAATCGCGATATCTATGTGCCGATAACAACAATGTTTAACCGAATGAAAGAATCTGATTTATATGAGCAGGTTGACGAAATTGCCATAAAAATTACCGAACAAAATCTCGTCCTACCGGCGGCGAGAATTGCAGAACGAGTGATTTTAAGAAACCATTTCCAAATCAAAGATTTTGAAACCGTTATTCCGCGCGAATTATTAGCCCAGGCTCAAAAGACCCAACAAATCTTCAACATCGTCATGGGTGCGATTGCGGCAATTTCACTGCTGGTTGGCGGAATCGGGATTATGAATATTATGCTGGCTTCGGTTACTGAAAGAATCAAGGAAATTGGCATCCGTCGGGCAATCGGTGCGTCAGAAAGAGACATCATGCTGCAATTTCTAAATGAGACTGTTTTTATCAGTGTTTCAGGCGGCGTCATCGGTATTATTTTAGGTGCGCTGATGGCGGAAGGAATTACCATGTTCGCAAGTTGGGACACGGTAATATCCCTGGTTGCCGTTGCTTCGGCTTTTGGCATCTCCGTGGCTGTCGGTATCATCTTTGGGCTTTATCCTGCCCAACAAGCTGCCAGAATGGACCCGATTCAGGCGCTTAGAACGGAGTAAGTGATTTTTATAAATATTTTATTTATTTGAATTTATAGAGAGAATCAATCTCGTCCATCACAACGCCTTTTGTGACAAAACGATATATTAATGTTAAAATTTTTGATCACTAAAAAGAGGTTTATTGAATGACAACAAGACTACCGGTTGTGTGTACAGTTTTGTCAGTTTTCTTAATTTGGGGGTGCGGCGCATCAAAAAAATTAAAAAATGACAATATCGTGAAATCATCCGGTGATGTATCGACGGAAGATGTTGTGCCCGTCCGTACTCAAATCACCTGGGAATCCATCCCAAACAATGAGAATACAGAACATCCAATCCCCGCGGCCGGAGAGGACGCCGCGTTTGCCTTCGATGCGGAGAATAATCATTTTATAATGTTTGGCGGCAAATCGGATGATGATAGTACATTAAATGAAACCTGGTTGTATTATCCTGACAAGCATTATTGGCGGCAAATTACGGACTCAAAGCTTAACCCGCCGCCAAGGGAAGATCATGTGCTGCTCTATGATTCGTTCCGACACAAAACCATTCTGCACGGCGGCGAGGATGGCGATACAAGTAACGAATTATGGGAACTGGATTTAAAAACCAACCAGTGGACAAACAAAACAACTGAAAACACGCCGTTTATGGAAGACCATCAGGCGGTTTACATCGAATCCCAAAAAGGCGCTTATTTTTTTGGCGGACAAAACGAGGATGTTCGCAGTTTGAATGAACTTTGGTTTCTCGACCTAGACCCGCAATCGCCCTCATTTTACCAATGGAAACTGATCCAATCCACGGGAAAAAAAACCCCCTCTCCCCGGGTTGATCACGCAATGATTTACGACAAGCTTAAAAATCGGCTGCTAATTTTTGGCGGATACGATAGGGGAAAAAAGCGCTACACAACCGATACCTGGGAATTTCTTTTTGCGTCAATGAAATGGCACAAAATTAAAATGAAACCGAAGCTCAGACAGTTTTTTCCTCCTTCCCGGCGACATGTCGGTTCAGCATTGGATGAGAGAAACCATTTATGGATTATTTTTGGAGGCGCCGGGGTGGGCGGTCCACTGAATGACACCTGGGTTTTTAACCTTGCCGATGATACATGGACAGATGTTACTCCGGGGCCGGCGCCCAGAATGGATCACAGCCTGTTATTTGATGCGAATAATGGCAACCTATATCTCTTGGGCGGAGATCGAAAAAAGAAAGGGCATCCTGAAAAACTACACGATGTCTGGAAAATAAAGTATCATTCAAAAGAATTACTTAACCATCAAGAAAGTAAGAAAGTCAAAAAAACGGAGTAAAATCCCCGATTATAATTTTACTACCTAACTTTTTTCTAAAGTCAGACATCATATTCTCCGATACTCCTCTTGTTTGCTAAAGACTTAAGTATCAGTATTTTACCTGAGGAGTAACAATGGATTATACTCATGTTTACATGGACGAGGCGTTGAACCATATCGATTCATTGGATAAGTCCATACAGGAGAACATGTTTTTAGCCATCTCATCATTATTGCGGCAATATCCTGAATTAACGGCTAAAGATGCACAGGAAGTGTTGCTGCACTGGCTTTATGAATCGGAAGAAGCGCTGTCCATCTAGGCGCAACTTTATTCCTTCCTTGCTGTAAAAATTATTCACAAATGATACGCCCTCCGCACCTCGAACCGCCTTTTTATCAATCAAAAATCTTTGGCAACATGTTTGCTTTTCTGTTTACTCGTTATGTGAACAGAATGATGAGAATCGTATGAAAAGGTATATCAGGCAAAACATTTTATCACTAATAATTGCGTTCGCCGTGCTGGGTAATGGGTTTCCGGTTTACTCACAGGGAAACGCCGCTATTCCGTTCCTGAAAATGAACATCGGCAGTCGTGCCGAGGCAATGGGAGGCGCCTTCACCGCGATTGCAAACGGTCCAAATGCCCTTTATTATAATCCTGCGGGGTTGGGATCAGGCGTTACCCGGGAGATAATGTTATATCACACCCAATGGTTTTCAAACATTTCTGTTGAAAACCTGACATTTGTTTACCCGTTTAGCAGCCGCTGGTCGTTTGGAGGCGGTCTCTCGTTTTTGCACATGCCCACATTTGATCGATACGAGATTGACCCAGCCACCGGCGGCCCGTTGGCGGCTGGAAAATTTTCGGCGTATAATATGGTTTTCACCGCCGGATTGGGAATTCGCGTTATTGATAACATTTACCTGGGTAGCAACCTGAAATTTATCCGGGAAAAATTAGCATCCGTGAGCGCAACCGGTTTCGCCGCGGATTTCGGCATTTTAGCGACCATCCCGGCCAGCGGCGTCCGGATGGGATTTGCCGTTCAAAATCTCGGTTCAAAAATTCAATATTTAGCGACAAAATCTGCCCTGCCGCTGACGTATCGCGCCGGCATTGCCTATCAAATTCAGCACGGAAACAACGTGATTGCGCTTGATGTCATTAAACCCATTGACGAGGCAGTACAATTTTTGCCGGGTGTTGAGGTCGGTATCTCCGAAAATTTTTCAATACGCGGCGGATATCAGCCCACTCAATATGAAAACAACGGTTTTTCCGCGGGTTTCGGGTTACAGATGCCGGAAGGATTTAAAATCAACTACGCCTACACACCTTACGGCGATCTCGGGGATGCGCATCGGGCAGAGTTAATTATCAATCTCGGTGGGATTGCCGCAAAAACGGCATTAGGCAATAAAAGCCGGGGAAATGATCAGGAAATGTTGAAAGCCAGGGAAAAAATCAATACGAAGCGGGATGCATCGGGTTCATCCATTTACGCTGAAATTATGACGCAGTTGGTTCCCCCGGAAAATTTGCAACTACTAAATTTAGCGAATGACAAAATGAAGATAACCTGGCAGCCGGTCGCGTTAAAAAATATAAAATATAACCTTTACGCGAAACATACGGATAGGGACAAGTGGATTAAATTAACACCCCATCCAATCAGCCGAAATTACCAGCTTTTCGCCGTGAAACGCACAAAAGTGAGGTTGGTATTTGCCGTTACCACTGTCCTGGACGGTCTGGAAAGCAAGCTTTCAACGCCGCTCACTTTTGCCGCTCCCTAACCCTCCAATAAATTATTAGCAATAGAAAAAAAGGACGATTATCACGATCATCCTTTTTTTTTGTGTTAAATTTTTCCCGTTCTCTTCGATAATTTAAGCTCCACGGCTTAATAATTGCCCGGTTTCGGTAATTTTTATTGAAAAGCTTGTATTTTTTTTCTATGTTTACGGGTTGAAATATTCCAATAAGAGATTCAGGAGGTGTGATGAGAAAAATTGGGCGAGTGATGGTCGTTGACGACGAGGAGAATATTCGAGATATATTGGATAATTATCTCGATGCCCTGGGATACGAAGTTGTCACGGCAAGCGACGGAGAAGATGCCCTGAACAAATTTGAAATTGGCGCATTTGATTTAATCATTTCAGACTTACTCATGCCGACCATTGACGGGCTCGAACTGCTTAAAAAGGTTCGGGAAAAAGATAAGGATGTCATTTTTTTGATGATTACCGGCTATCCGTCAATCGAGACCGCGGTCGAGGCCATCAAAAAAGGCGCTTATGATTATATTACAAAACCTTTTCACATGGATGATGTAAAGCTGCGCATTGAGCGCTCTTTTGAAAAGAAAAATTTGCGAGACCGCTTGAGCACCATCCAGGGTTTTGTTTGGGCGTTGCTGATTTCAATCCCGGTTTGGTTGATTTTAGGAATTATTCTGGCAAAATTACTGAGTTAACCCGAAAGATTTAACCCGCGTTGTTTCCAAAATTG
>CAYVDX010000069.1:0-10506 GCA_964450485.1 uncultured Calditrichaceae bacterium | reverse complement strand
TGCAATTCGCTTTATGGCTGGATCCCTTCCCCGCGGTGGATGCAAAAACATTTCAGGATTCAACCCTGTGGTTTTCATTCCCCAAATTTCTTTACATTTTATTGCTTTGTTATCTCGTTGCATTGATCGTCAAAATTCCCGGCGTACTGATTTTCAATCACGCCTCGCTGTCGCGAAAACTGTGGATTTCCAGCCTGTTTCAATCCACATTTCCCCAAATTTTCCAACTAATTGCCCTGCTGCTTATTTTTTACGTTTTTATCTCTATTTGGCAGGCCCAAAATATCCGCAATGCCTTGCAATATCAGCTCGAAAACGTGCAAAAAGATTCCGTGATCGTCCCGTTTGATTACTACGTTTTTTCCACGAATGATCACAGATTCAACATCACCTGGGAGGGCTACCACTACGAAGACGTCAGCGGCCTGCCGAAAAAAGGCGTGCTGCAATTGCGCCGCGATTCCCAATCGCCGGACGATTCGCTCAATAGCGATTTTTTCCTGTTCACCCGGATTGATTCCGCCGGAAGGGGTGATTTTATTTACCTCATCAAAATTGACGCGCCGTTTTTGCGCGAAACATTAGCGGATAAAATGAACTTTTTGGGCGGTTCGTCCTTGCTTTGTTATTCAATCGCGCCCGAGCAGTGGCTCCTGCACACGGAGAAAATTCACCTGTGGGAGTCGGATAAAAATGTGCGCATTTTCCCCTTCAGTTTTGTGGATTACCGCAGGGTGCACCCGTTGAGAATTGCGTTGGAAAATTCAGCGGATGTATATGAAAATACGAACTTTACCATCGATTTTTTAGAGAAATGGCCGCTCACTTTTGGACGGGTTTTTGTTCCGATTTGGAACGCTCCGGCTGAAAAAAGTTACCTGGCATTTGACGTTGTGCTGGATATTCGCCCGAGTTTTCGCTGGTCGGATTTGCTGACGCTGGTGCTGGTTGCCATGTTTTTATACTTGCTGCTGAATATGTTTATCATTCGCCGGATGATTAGCTTTGGCTCACATATTAACAAAATTATCGTCCGGAAATTTAAGCAGCTAAAAAACGGCATTCAGCAAATTTCCAGCGGCAATTTTGATTACAAAATCCATTTTGAAGGCGAGGACGAGTTTGTCGAATTGGCGGAAAGTTTTAACCGGATGGGCGAGCGGCTGCACGAAACCATGGCGGAGCGGCGGGAAAAAGATCGTCTGCAATTTGAGCTGCAATCCGCCCGGAATGTGCAAATCAGCCTGCTGCCGCGCACGCTGCCGGAGGCGCCCGGGTATGAAATCGCCGCGGCTTTGCACACCGCAACCGAAGTCGGCGGCGATTTTTACGACATTTTTCCGATAGACGCGGACGGAAAAGCCGGGCGATTTTTGTTCACGGTCGGTGATGTTTCCGGCAAAGGCTCCTCCGCCGCGCTCTACATGGCGCAATGCATGAGCCTGACCCGCTATTCCCGGCAATTTACGGATAATCCCAAAAGAATCTGCCGGCGATTGAACGCTTATTTTGCCTCGGAAGTGGAGGATCGCCGGGTGTTTGTGACCATGATCGTGGGGCTGTTGGACGCCCGGAAAAACAGGCTGACCTTCGTGCGGGCCGGTCATACCGAGCCGATTTTCATTCCCGGCGACCCGGAAAAGCAGTTGCGCTTTTTGAGCGCATCGGGGCTGGGCATCGGTTTGACAAACCGGGAAGCGTTGTTTGAGAAAACCTTGCAAACCGTGGAAATCGATTTTAAACCCGGCGACGCGCTGGTGTTTTACACGGACGGGGTAATTGAAGCGAGCCGTCCGGCAACCGTTGGGGGCGAAAAAGAGACCTTTGACGAGGCGCAATTGATGCGTCATTTGCAGCAAATTCGGGAAAAAAGCGCGGCCGCGATTAAATCGGATATCAGCGCGGCGCTGGATGACTTTTACGCCGGTCATCCCCGGGTGGATGATCATACCTTGTTTATTATCCGGCGGAACAAATGACGCCCGACTCAAAAAATTCGCGCCGGGCCGCTTTGCTGCGGGCGTTGCAAGCATTTCAGGCGCAGCGGATTCGCGCCACTTATGCGGATCTTTACGAGCAGCCGCAATACACCAAATTAGTTGAATTTTTTTTCGAGGAGATTTACGGGCCGCGGGATTTTGGGGTTCGAAATGAGGGCATCAAAGTGCTGCATCAAAAATTGCGCGGCTTGTTAAAAGGCGAAATTATTGAATCCATGGGAAAAGTAGTCGAGCTGAATGATTTGACGGAAACACTGGACGAATTGATGGTTGACAAAATGGTCGAACAGGGCCTGGGCGTCGATTTGGACATGGAGATTTACGGCGCCATCTATCGTAGTTGCGATAATTACGATCAGCGCGCTTATCAAATCAGCCTGATGCTAAAAGCCACAAAACACATTTACGCCGTCAGCCGGATGTGGATGATCGGGCTGACCCTGAAAGCGGTGAATACCGCGGCGCACCTGGCCGGGTACGGCAAAATCATTGATTTTCTTTCGCACGGCTACGAAGCGTTTCGAAATGTTAAAAACATTGATCATTTTCTGCAAACCGTGGAAACCCGGGAAAAAGCGTTAAACAACCGGCTCTTCGGGCGGGATTAATTGTGGCAGTTGCCTAACAATTAAACGTAGGGGCGAATGGCATCGCCCAGGCCGCAGCAACAGTTTCGGCGATTACATTTGCTTATTTCCGGGACAGCGATTATACTCAGTCAACAAAAACCAGGGAGAAATCAATGGCGCACGATCTTCAAACAGTCAGAAATGTGCTCACAGAAGAAAAACACAACATTCTCAAACGCGGCAATGTCGTCGGGGTCGGCGTCGGGTATAAAATGGTTGAAGGCAAATTCACCGATGAGTTATCGATTGTTTGTTCCGTCAGCAACAAAAAACCCGGCTCAAAACTGGACAGCGCGGACATGGTTCCCGGTATCCTCCGGGATGTTCCCACCGATGTATTTGAAACCGGCGAAGTGATCGCTTTCCAGGATCCCAAAGGAAAAATTCGTCCCGCACCCGGGGGCGTCAGCATCGGGCATCGCGCGGTGACCGCCGGAACGCTGGGGCTTTGGGTGAAAAAAGACGGTGAATTTCACATCCTTTCCAATAATCACGTGATGGCGAACAGCAATGACGCCAACATTGGCGACGATATTTTGCAGCCCGGCCCGCATGACAGCGGCGTGGAAAGCATCGCCAAATTAGCGCAATTTGTGCCCATCGAGTTTGCCGGGCCGGAAAATTTGGTGGATGCGGCCATCGCCAAAGCGGTGGAGTCGGAAGGCGGCGGCTCATCCTGTAATATTGCCAACGCCGTTTCGCGGGCGTTGAATCTCGGCGCAAAAAGCATGGGCAGCAAAACCCGCATGAAACCGGTGAAAATCCGCGGGATTGAAGATATTGTCAAAGACGAAATTTTGAAAATCGGCAAAGTGACGGAACTGGCGGAAGGCGAGCTGGGCATGGAAGTCAAAAAAATGGGGCGCACCACCGGGTTGACGTTTGGCAAAATTCAGCAGGTCGATGCAACCATTAAAGTGAATTACGGCGTTCATTCGGCTTTTTTTGCGGATCAACTGATTGCCGGAGACATGAGCCGGGGCGGCGACAGCGGTTCCGCGGTCGTGACAAAAGACGGCAACAAACTGGTCGGTCTGCTCTTTGCCGGCAGCGATGTGGTCACCGTGATGAATCGCATTCAGAATGTGTTCTCTGCCTTGGATATCACGCTGTAAATCACATCGCGACGAACATAACAACGCACAACGCCGATCACACAAAACACCTGCAAAAAAGACCGTTAGAATAATTGTGATTATTTGCACGAACACATTCCGCGATATTGCACATCTTGTTTTCAGATTGAATTGAAAACGTATTTTACCCACGTTACGAAACAAGGAGGTATCGCTGTGGGAAAGGAAATTTTTCAGAAAAGTATCTCCCCCGGGATTTTTATTTTAGTTGTTTTTTCAGCATTTTTTTACAAAACCAAACCGGTTGAGCAACATTTTTGTCCATTAAAATAGATGACAAAAAAGCAGCCGGTCATAAGGTTTTTCGGAAAGAAATGCGCCCGAATCGCGCCGGTTGTTTTCTAAATTCATTTTTTTACCAAAAGGAGCGATAATGATTGATTATTGGAAAGTTTTAAAAATAGGGATTGTGATTACCATGTTTTTTTTAAGCATCGCATGTCAGCAACAGCCGCAACAGCAAGCGGAAGTCAGTAATTCGCAGGATTATAAATTGCATTACACTCGCGGTCTCAGCCTCGGCATCGACGGGAAATTTTCCCTGGCGCAGGCGGAATTGGAGAATTCACTGCAAATCCAGCCGCTGTACACGCCGGCGGAAGGGTGTTTGCGAATTGCCAAGGATGCGCAAAACGGCGTCATCGAAGCAGACGCGGCAAAAGCGCTTTTCCGGGGAATCGAGCTTGGCAACCGCTCCCGAACGGCGCAAAAACTGCGGGAAATCAATGTGGCGATCTCCCTCAGCCCGGCGTATGCCCCGGCGTATAATGAACGCGGCATCGCTTATTTTGACCTGGGAAAATATCGTCAGGCGCTGTCAGACCGGAACAAGGCCATTGAACTGGAACCGGATTATGCGGCGTCTTATTATAATAAAGCCGTGGTGTGTGAAGAATTGAGCCTTTTCGATGAAGCCATTAATGCTTACCAGGAATTTTTAGAACGTGCGCCGGAAAGTTATGGCGTGCATATTCAATTTGCCCGGATTCGCATCGCTGAATTGGAAATGATGCTGGAAAATCAGCACTCGAGTTAGCCGGTTGAAATCATCGCAGTAGGGACGAACGGCTGTTCGTCCCTACACATTTATTTTTTGTTTTGCAATTCCGCGACATAGAGCTGATCGAAATTTTGATCCACCCACAACCTGCCGATAAAACGCTCATAACTGTTGCCCGAATCAATCTCCACAAAATGCTCGCCGTAGCTCAACTGAACCTCGGTCGGGGTGCGCCCGATGGCTTTTCCGTCTAAAATAATATCACCGTCCACCGGAAAGCTGCGGATCGCCACCTGTTTGTAAACCGGGCGTTTTTGGGTGGGGGGATGGATTCCCGTGCGGGGAATGTTTCGTGATTTTTTCAAAAACGGCAGGGGATCAACATGCTTGCCGTAATGCAAAATGGAAAAATGCAAATGCGAGCCGGTCACCCGCCCGCTTTTTCCGGCCAACGCAACGAGTTGCCCGGCTTTTACAGATGCGCCTTTTTTTACAAAAATTTTATAGAGATGATGATATTTGGAAATAAACGCATTTTTATGCTGAATGTTGACCATATTCCCGGAAAGTTTGCTGTACCCGGTAAACAAAATCGTCCCGCTCCGCCAGGCGTAAACGGAGTCGCCGACTTCCGTATCGATATCAACGCCTTTGTGAAATTGTGAATCGCGGTCGTTAAAAAACGGGTTGCTGCGATAGCCGAATTTGCTGGTAATGGTGTGCCATTTGCCCAGGGGATGATATGAAATTTCACCAGCCTGGGCAAAAATAACCTGAATCGAAAACAGCAACATTCCCGATAAGAGCAAAAGGTGACGTCCGTTCAATAAATTTCCTCGCAACAGTTGTAATGTGAAACACTCATTGATCGGGGAAATTTACGCAATCGGAAACGCTTAAAAAACAAATTTTTAGACTTAATTTCAATTATGGCTGTGTTTGCACGGTGTATGGCACATCGAATTCGATAAAAGCGCTTGCCCGCCCGTCGAGCGCCAACTGTAAATCTCCGATGAGCCCGTTGATGCTTCGCTGACCGCTTATCTGAAGTAAATTGAGGCTCAATTTTCCGGAGATGCGCTCGTCCGTCACGTTTTCGATGACCATTGCTAAACGTTCGCCGTCAAAAATCAGGCGATTAAAATTAAACGGATCCGTTTTTCGATCATACGTCAAACGGCTGTTAAATCCGGAGTTGGCATTTCTTTCAATAATATAATTACCGGTTTCCGGAACATTGTTCGGGGAGTCAAATGGAAATATAAGGTCAATATTTGCTCGTTCGTTTTCGATGGTTTCAGCGTTTGACGGCTTATCCACGGTAATGTAAAACGACATATTCAGCAATTTGCGATCCGGCGCAATTCTAATTAAAACACGGTTTTGAAAATCCTTGTTTTCACCTTCAAACGAGGTCGTCAACGCCCCGCCAACCCGTGCGCTAAAATCCGGCTCTGTAATTTCGTTGCTATTTACTATGCCGCCGCCATCTTTACCGCAGGAAATAAAACTCACGGCGATAAATATTGCCATGATTACGATTTGGTTAAAGCGATGCTTTTTTTTAGACATCACACACCTCCATAGTATTATATTGTTGAACATACGGGAATAGTGAACGCCCAAAATTTTGCAAACGCAATGCCGGGAAAGCATTAAATATGGTGATAAATTCGCCTCCTCGTTAATGAAACACCGTAACGCTTTATAAATAAAGAAATTATAATCGTATTATTTTGTGAGTATAAGATGCTTGTAAGCGGCGGTTGTAAGGTTGCTCGTCGGATAATGATAATAAAGTTAGCGTATTGTGAGGATGTCGGCAAAAATTATGACGAACGATATTACAGGTTTTAAAGGTTGATTTTACGGACGAACATTATGTTGAAAATTGCGTAGTACAGGTAATTTTTCTTTGGAAAAATTGACTTTTTAATTTATGTTTAAACTCGAGTCTTTACAAAAAATTTAAAATTCAGGTATTTTCTATGGAAGCGTTAAAAAAAATCGCTGTTTTGGTTACCGGCGTCATGATTATCGGTCTGGTCATTTGGGTGTTGGCATTAACGGGTGATCAATTAGGTGGCGATCTTAAGACAAGAGAAAACAGTTTCTTACAGAAAAACTCATCCGATCAGTCCACTGATAAATTGCAAACGATAGAGCCTTCCCAAACCGTCGTCGCGCCCGAAGAGCGCCGTAAAAATGATCGCCGTGAATCAATACGCTGGCGTTCCGAAGAAAATGCCCCCACGCCCGAAACACCGAAAATTTCCGGCAAAATGCCCTTCATGGGAAATCCAAACCAGGTTTTTGTCCGGGCCGCGCAGCGTATTCTGCCCGCGGTCGTGTCTATCGAAAGTTCCCGGCGGGTAAAATCAGGGTCTTTTGATTTTTTTCATCCCTTTTTGAATCGCGAAGATGACGAAAAAAAAGATGACGAAGAAGAGCATATTCAGCCCGGATCAGGCTCCGGTATTTTGATCAGCACGGATGGTTATGTGATGACGAATTTCCACGTCGTGGAAGAAGCGGCGGAACTGCGGGTGAAGCTTTATGATAAACGCGAATTTCCGGCAACCGTTGTCGGCACGGATCCCACCACGGATTTATCGATTGTAAAAATCGACGCGGAAAATTTGCCCGCGGCTTTTATGGGCAATTCCGACAGCGTTCAGATCGGCGAATGGGTAATGGCTGTTGGAAATCCGCTGAATTTCACTTCCACGGTAACCTCCGGCATTGTCAGCGCGCTGGGTCGGAACATCAATATTATCGATGGGAGGCGTTATCGCTATAAAATTGAAAATTTTATCCAGACAGATGCGGTGATTAACCCGGGAAACAGCGGCGGCGCATTGGTGAATTTGAAGGGCGAAGTGGTTGGCATAAATACCGCCATTGCCACGCGCAGCGGTTTTTACCAGGGATACGGATTTGCCATCCCGGTGAATTTAGCCAAAAAAGTTGCCAATGATTTGATCGAATTTGGAAGAGTACGCCGGGCAATATTAGGGGTGAGCATTGAAGCGGTTTCCGATCAAATTGCCAAGGCTGAAGGTTTGCCGAAGCCGACCGGCGCTTACATTCAAAGCGTCAGCAGCGATTCGCCGGCGAAAAATGTCGGCATTCGCCAGGGTGATATTGTGTTGTCGGTGAACGGCAGCGAAGTTGTTTCGGTCAATGATTTGCAGACAAAAATTGCGCAGCATCGACCGGGAGACGTGGTCCGGCTGATCGTTTGGCGGGATGGCGAGGAGTGGGATGTCGATGTGGAATTAGGCGAAGCGCCTGCCTCGGGGCAGCCGTCTTTTTCGCAAAATCAGTCAAAGCCGGGAAAACCGCTTTTTGAAAACCTGGGGATTACATTACGAGATTTAACCGATGAAGAAAAGACGGCGTTGCAGGTTGAGGACGGCTTATATATCGACGCGGTAGAAGTCGGCAGCCCGGCGTCCAAAGCCGGCGTTTACAGCACCGGCGTTTTGGTCAGCATCAATGTTCTCCCGGTGAAGAGTGTCGAAGCGTTTGAAAAAATGATTGACGAATCGAAAAGCGGCGTCATTTTACGCTTAAAAGTAAAATATGCCAATATCAATGAAAACAGGATTTTATACGTGGAAGTTCCGTAGGGCGTGATGCGTGATGCGTGATGCGTGATGCGTGATTCGTGATGCGTGATTCGTGATTCGTGATTCGTGATGCGTGATGCTCGATTTTACGAATCAAGAATCACGAATCAAGAATTACGAATCACGTTTTATTAATATAATCCATTCGAATTAATAGCAGAGGTTGCATGAAATACTGGCTAATGAAAACCGAACCCGGCGCCTATTCCTGGGATGATTTTAAAAAGGAAGACGATCAAACGACCTATTGGGACGGTATTCGCAATTACCAGGCCCGCAATTTTATGAAGGAAATGAAAGTGGATGACCGGGTGTTTTTTTACCACAGCCAGGTCGTTCCGCCGGCGATTATGGGCGTCGCCAAAGTGGTTCGGGAAGCCTACCCGGATCATACCCAATTTGATCAATCCTCAAATTATTTCGATCCAAAAAGCTCGCCGGAAAATCCCCGCTGGCACATGGTTGATATTAGCTGCGAATGGGAATTCAAAACACCCGTTACCCTGCCGGAATTGCGCCAAACGCCCGGTTTGGAAAATATGGTTTTGCTGAATAACAGCCGTCTTTCGGTGCAGCCGGTGACGGAAGCGGAATGGAATATTATCATCTCCCTGCGTAAAAAATGACGCTTTTTGGGTTTCATCGAAGATTATTTAAGGGGGGGTGCATGAGAAACCGGAATTTTAAAACCGTTGAAACGGTTGAGAAAGAAGCATTTTCGTCTGAATCACACCGCCTTAAAAGACGGTGTTAATGAGGAGTCTTATTAACACCGTGGCTTTAGCCCGGTGCAGGCAAAAAATCCCTGTAAAATGGGGAACCGTTTCAACGGTTTCATACACATCCCGCAATTGTTTGACCGATGAAATTCACGGGAATGACAGATCAACTAAACCTGCCGATTTACGCTCATGCCGAAAATTTTTTCCGATTTAATGCTTAAAACAAGGAGTTAAAGAATGTTCTTTGCCGTAAACAAATGGCTACCGATGACATTGTTTTTTACGATATTTGCGTGTGAAGCGCCTAAAACGGATTTAAGCAACGCCCTGAGCAGCATCGATGAAGCCGGTTACGTAGAACATATCAAAACGCTTGCCTCGGACGAATTCCAGGGGCGTTTGCCTTCAACCATTGGCGAAGAAAAAACCATCCATTATCTGAAAAATGAGTTTCAAAAATTGGGGCTGAAACCGGGGAACGGCGACAGCTTTTTCCAAAGGGTTTCATTGGTGCAAATTACCAGCACGCCGGATGAGACGCTGAAAATATCGGGTGTGGGGCGCGGCGCGGCGTTGGATTTTCGCAGCGAGTTTGTCGCGCTGACCCGGCGGATGGTGAATCGCGTTGACATCAAAAATTCCGAGTTGGTATTTGCCGGGTACGGCATTGTTGCCCCGGAATACAATTGGAACGATTACGCCGGTCTGGATTGCCGCGGCAAAACCGTCGTGGTGCTGGTGAATGATCCCGGTTTTGCCACGCGGGACAGCAGCTTGTTTACCGGTCGGGCAATGACCTATTACGGTCGCTGGACGTATAAATATGAAGAAGCGGCCCGGCAAGGCGCAACCGGCATTTTGATCGTTCACGAAACCGCGCCGGCCGGCTATCCCTGGGCGGTTGTGGAAGGCGGCTGGACGGGACCGCAGTTTTACATGGAAGCGGCGGACAAAAATATGTCCCGCTGCGAAATGGAAGGCTGGATTACCGGCGAAGCTGCCCGACGCTTATTCGAAAATGCCGGGCTGGATTATGATAAAATGACGAAAGCAGCGGCACAGCCAGGCTTCAAACCACGAAGTTTTGGGCTGAACTATTCGCTTTCGATGACCAATAAAATCAGCCGCTCGGCTTCGAACAATGTGTTGGCGCTGTTGCCGGGCACGGATCGCGCGGACGAAATCATCATTTACAGCGCGCATTGGGATCATTTTGGGGTCAAGCCGGAGGTGGAAGGCGACAATATTTACAATGGCGCGCGGGATAACGCCACCGGCACGGCCGCGTTGCCGGAATTGGCAGCGGCATTCAAAAATGCGCCCACGCCGCCGCGCCGTTCGATTCTCTTTTTGGCTGTCACCGCCGAGGAGCAGGGATTGCTGGGGT
>CAYVDX010000068.1:0-10582 GCA_964450485.1 uncultured Calditrichaceae bacterium | reverse complement strand
ATTGTAGAAGACAACAGCGGCGCGCTGCACATCCGCGGTGGACGCTCCAATGAAATCGCGTTCCAGGTGAATGGTCTCTCCATCAACAATCCGTTCGGAAACACCCAGGGCGTGGGTTTAGCGACCAATGCAGTGGAAGAAGTGTCCGTTTCCGCCGGAACATTCAGCGCGGAATACGGGAATGCCTTGAGCGGGGTCATCAATTTTGTTACCAAAGACGGCGGCTCAAATTACAATTTAAATGTTCGCGGCTACACCGGCGATAATTTTAGCAGCAGGGATGACATCTTTTTTAATATCAACGAAAAGGATTTCTTTAACAATTCCCGCGTTGAGGAAACCCTCAGCGGTCCCATTCCCCTGTTTGGCGATAAATTGACTTTTTTTGCTTCCGGCGTTTATCAAAAAGACAACGGACATCTTTACGGCATCCGCGTTTATAACCCGGAAGACTTGTTGGTCATCCAGGGCAGTAATTTTACGGTCGATCCGGACGGCTCGCGGTTCAGCCGTGACGCGCAAGGACGAATCATCGAACAGGTTGATTCCCTGCGCAGCGGCGCCAGCGGGGATCGGGCGCTTGTGCCGATGGTCACCCGGGAAGCAATCAACCTGACCGGAAAATTAACCTGGAAACCCCGGCACAATCTTAAATTCAGCTACGATTTAATTTTTGACGATGGGACGCGTTTCAACAGAACCGCTAACGGCGTCAACGTCTTTCGGCGTTTCCGATTTAACCCGGACGGACGGCCGAAAACGATATCACGAAACGTCAGTCACTCGGTGGGTTTGACCCATACCCTGGGAAAAAAACTTTTTTACACGCTCAAATTTGGCGTAAATCTCAACGACGCACGCACCTTTGTATTCGATGATCCTTTTGACCCACGCTACATTCCCGCGCCAGGCAATGATTTTAGCCAATTGATTCTTCCGCAAACCGATATTGCCATTGGCGGCACCGATCTTCAACGAACCATCGAAAAATCCCGTTCATACCTGCTAAAATTTGATGCGGTTGACCAGGTTTTGCCAAATCATGAGCTAAAGTTTGGCGGCGAATTTGTGCAGCACCGCCTGGATCTGGAATCTTACGAACTATTAAAAGACAATGCTTCCGGCAAATTTGTCATTCCGGATCAGAATTATGACCCGGACAATATCACCTATTCACAATACATTCGGAAACCGGTTCAGGCGGCGTTCTACGTGTTGGACAAAATGGAATTAGCTGAGAAATTTATCCTCAACGCCGGTCTGCGCTATGAATATTTTGACGCCAGGGCCAAATACAATCCCGATCTTTCCGGCAGCGTGGACGACCCGATCGGCGTCAGCAACCCGGTTTTTTTGAAGGACGCCGACCCCAAGCACCGTTTTTCACCGCGGGTTAGTCTCAGCTTTCCGATAACCTCCGAAGGTGTAATCCGTTTTTCCTATGGCTTTTTCTTTCAAAATCCGACCCTGCGCAGCATTTATCGCAACCCGCGGTTTGTGGACGCCAACTTTATCATTACCCCCTCTTTCGGCAACCCGAACCTGAAACCACAGCGCAGCATTCAATACGAGATGGGATTGCAGCAACAGTTTACCGAGGATATTAAAATTGATTTGACCGTGTTTTACAAAGATGTAAATGATTTAATCCAAAGCCGGCGGGTGGTTGCCGGAGAAGTTGCCGCGACCAAAGAGTTTAACGTTATTACCAACATCAGCTATGCCAATGTCAAGGGATTTACGGTGGCGTTTTTAAAACGCCGCTCCCCGGGCAGCCTTTTTTCGGCGACACTGGATTACACCTATCAAATCGGCGAGGGCGCTTTTGACGATCCCCTGGCATTGGCCATCGACACCCGCACCGGGCGGCAAACCGAGCAGAAATTTATTCCGCTGGATTTTGACCGAACCCATACCCTAAACGGCACCGTCTCTCTTACCAAGCCGAATAATTGGTCGGCCAGCATCATCGCCAGCCTCCAGGGCGGCACGCCGTACACGCCCAGTCTGCCGTCATCCATCCAGCCGGTCAATTTCGAGGTCAACAGCGATCGCCGGCCCCTTATCACCAACGTTGATATGAAAGTTGAAAAATTTTTCAAGGTGAGCGGCACAAGGTTTTCCCTGTTTATGCAAGTAGATAATCTTTTTGACGCCATTCAGGAACGCTTTATTTTTCGCACCACCGGGCGCTCCCTCACCAGCTTGGAAGAAAAAACCAACCCGTCCCGCTTCACCCAGGTGCTGAACGCCATCAACGAAAATCCCAATGATTTTTTTCCAAAACAATTCATTGAAAATTATTACCAACGCGAAGATTTTTTGGGCGCCCCCCGGGAAATTCGCTGGGGTTTAACATTTGACTTTTGAAAACGCATTTCAGGGCTAACCTTATAAAGAGAGTTTTGTATGAATCGAATGACAAAAAAATTGCTGTTAGGGACTTTACTGATCACGTTCTGTTTACCGCTGTTTGCACAGGAGACCTTATCAAAAGAAATCAACCTTAAAAAACTGCCGGCCGGCGAACGCTACCGCATTTTAAAAAAGCAAAAAGATGCACTTCGTAAATCATTACAGGAAGATGAACGGCACGATCGTTTTAAGGAAACCATCATCAACGGAAATGAAATTCGGGTGCTGATTACCAACCAGGGATCGATTTCCACCCCGGACGCCGACAACGCCAACGCCGACCTTGTTTGGCCGTCTGGGCCGACCGGGTTGGGGTATGCCTTTGAGTTCGGCCCCATGATTGCCGCGGAGGTAATCGATAAACATGGCGACACCACTCACATTATCACAGACGGATTCTTTTCGAGAAGCGACGGCGATTACCAACCGGGGACCGCGAATAAATGGGGCTGGGAACCGCGGCTTGGTTTTTCCGACCCGCGATCGAACGAAGTGGCAACCTTTACCGACCTGGACCGCGATGGCGACGGAAAGCCGGATAGTTGGCCGGAAAATTTTTTTAATGAAGCTTTAGGCAGGTATGTCTGGCCGGCGTTCCTGGGCGACGACGCCACCACGCCCGACGAAGAAGTGTTCTACGTCATGGATGATATTGACAACGCCGAATTTCAATATGAGCCGGTTCCTTCCGACACGACGATTCATGGGTTGGGACTGGAACTCCGGGTGCGCATGTTTCAATACAATAATCCCCTGGCCGAAGATATCATTTTCCTGGTTTATACCATCACCAACATCAGCGAAAAAACCCTGAACAAGGTTTATTTAGGAATGTTTGGCGATCCGCACGTGGGCGGCCCCGGCGATTTTAACGACGACAACGCCGGATTCATTTCCGCCTTTAATAATAATCCTGATTTCCAAAATGCCCGCAACATGCTGTTTGCCTGGGATAACGACGGCGTTGGCGACGGCGGAAAAACACCCGGTTATTTTGGCTACCGCTTTTTGGAAAGCCCAAATATTGATAACGACGGACAGGACAACGATGGCGACGATTTGATCGATGAAAGCCCCTTTAACGACGCCGGCGTTTTTATATTTGGGCCCATCGGAGAATACGGCGCCCCCAAGGAACATTGGTCCGGCGACGAGGACGGCGACTGGAATGTTGAATTTGACGACGTCGGCGTGGACGGCATTGCCAACACCCAGGATTTTGGCGAAAATGACGGTAAACCGACCCAACGCTTCTACCTGGATGTCAACAAAAACGGACGGTTTGACACCGGCGAGCCAAGCTCGGAAAGCCGGCTGGAAGGCTACCGCTTTGGCGGCGGAGAGCCGAATTTCGGCTTTTTAGACATTGCCGAATCAGATCAACTGGGATTGACCAGTTTTAATGCGCTGAGTTTTGGCGGCAACAATCGTCCCAAAAATGACGATCTGATGTGGAGTTTAATGTCCACACCCAACCAACGACCGGAAGACCCCGAGCCGGTCATCGAGCAAGAGGCGGATAATGTATTTATTTACAGCTCCGGGCCCTTTACCCTGAAGCCCGGTCAAAGTCAGCGGTTTTCCATTGCCCTGCTCCTGGGGGAAGACTTTGACGATCTATTACAAAACGCCAACGCCTCGCAGCAAGTTTTTGAGGCGGATTACCGCTTTGCCAAACCACCGGCCAAGCCGACCCTGGTCGCAATACCCGGCGATAAAAAAGTTACACTTTATTGGGATGACGCGGCGGAAAAATCTTTCGATCCTTTTATTGCCCGCGGTGACCAGAACGACCCCAATGCCGGCTTTGATTTTGAAGGATACAAAATTTATCGCAGCCAGGATGAAAGCTATAACGACACAAAAACCATCACCGATTCACGCGGGAATGCCTTTCTCTCCAAACCCCTGACATTTATCAAAAACGGGCAGGTATTGCCGGCACAGTTTGATCTGATCAATGAATTCCAGGGATTAGCGGATGTGGAGTATATCGGTCGGGGCGTGCGTTTTGACATGGGCAACAATACCGGTTTGGTGCACAGTTTTGTCGATTCAAATAATGTGCAAAACGGCGTAACTTACTTTTACGCGGTTACGGCGTATGACCACGGCGGCGCCAGCGCCAAAGTCGCGCCATCGGAAACCCAACGGACCATTCGCCGGGATGCTGTCACCCGCCAGTTTGCTTTTGATATCAATACCGCCGCCGTGGTGCCCGGTCCGCCCGCGTCCGGCTTTGTAAACGCCAAAATCGCCTCTGATTTTGGTAATATTGCCCGCCACGACGCCGGAAACGCCACCGGCGAATTCGCGATCAAAATTTTTGACGATTTGAAAGTACCCGATAACCAGACCTACAATATACTCTTCGATACGATCACGGATGAATCCGGGGAAAAACTCATTTATTATGTCGTCCCAAACGAAGAAAAAACAATTACATTTAACGGGAGGGACACCCTGTTTTTAAACCTTGGCCTGCCCACATCAATTTACCCGCCCTCCGCGGTTTTAAAAGATGCCTCCGGGGTCGTGATCGATACCAGTCTTTACCAACTACTACCGCTAACCGGACGAATCCGCGGCAGACAGGCAGGCGTCTTATCGGCTTCGCAGGAATACACGCTGACCTACAAACCGGCCCCGGTTTACCAAAGCGCCTTGCTGAACGAAGAAGACGGAAACCCGGTATTCGACGGGATGAGAGTTTTTGCCAAAGATATGGAAACCGCGCTTGACCCCCTGACCATCGAGGGTGGGAAAAGCGGTTTTAAAACCATTGAAACCAGCACAAACTTTAGCGATAAATATACAGAAATCGGCTTGGCCGCGGTTGGCAACCGGGCGCCCTTCCCGGGAGATTTTGAAATCCGTTTTGTCGATTACGATACCAGCGCCGCCGGGGAGTTGCTCAACCCGGCAGATACATCCATCATCACAAATGTTCAGACAAATTTCCGGGTAATTTATACCGAGACAGGTCAACCGGTTGATTTTTTCATCCAGGAAGCGAGCGGCCTGCGCAACAATCGCTGGGATTACCAGGAAACGATCGTGTTAATTAAACCGGACGCCGATCAACCAACCCAGACGACTTACCAGGTCAAATTTTCGCCGCCGGTGGACACCCTGATGGCCGCGGATAGCAGTGATTCACTGGTGACCCGCAAACCCATTTATCCCGGTGATGGGGATGTATTCTTTTTGTTTTCCCAAAAATCCTTTTCACCGAACGACGTATTTTCATTTACCACCACAGGCGTCACCTACAATAACCAGGAAGCCAAAAATGCCCTGGACAACATCATCGTCGTGCCCAATCCCTATATCGCGTTCAGCAGTTCCGAAATTGCCGGCGTGCGCACGGGGGACCGCGATGATCGTGATATTCAGTTCCGCCGCCTGCCGCGAAAATGTACCATCCGAATTTACACCATCACCGGCGAGTTGGTTGACCGCATCGAAAAGGATGATGACCGCGATTTTGTCCGCTGGAATTTACTATCCTTCGAATCCCAGTCCATTGCCTATGGCGTGTATATTTATCACGTAGATGCGCCGGGAATCGGCACGAAAATCGGTCGCTTTGCAGTCATTAAATAGAAATAAAAAGGCAACCCAAAACCGGGAAGTAACCTTGAGAGATGAAATTATGAAACGAGAAAAAATATTTACCGCGATAGTTATGTTCCTCTGTTTTACAACGCTTCCCAGCGCAGTTTTTGCCCAGGGAGGCGGACAAAACGTTTCATCAATCGATCGAATCGGAACGACCGCTGCACCTTTTTTAAAAATCGGCGCCGGTGCGCGTCCCATTGCCATGGGCGGGGCGTACGCAGCGCTGGCAGATGATATTTTATCCGTTTACTGGAACCCGGCCGGGTTAGCGAGAATTCCCGGGTACGGAGAAGCCGTTTTTAACCACGCCGAGTGGTTGGCTGAAACCAATTATGACTTTGCAGCCTTTTCAATCAATATGGGATCACTCGGATCCTTTGGATTTCATGTTACCTCCCTTAGCACTCCGGAGCAGCCCGTTCGGACGATTGCCAACCCGGACGGCACCGGCCAGGTATGGGATGCAAACATGATCGCTGTCGGCGTGACATTTGCGCGAAACCTGACCGATGATTTTGCCATTGGCTTTACCGGAAAATTTATTCAGGAAAAAATTTTCAACCAATCCGCCCGGGGCGGCGCAATGGATTTCGGAGTGTTGTTTCGCACGCCCTGGCGCAACTTGACCCTTGCGGCGTCGATTGCAAATTTCGGCAGCAAAATGCAATTAGACGGGCGCGATCTATTTTTTAACGAGGATCCTTCTTCCATTTCCGGCGGGGTCAGCGAAGTGCCGGCGGAATTCCGTACTGAAAAATTTGAACTGCCCTTAAACCTGAAATTCGGCATTGCCTGGCAAGTTCATAAAAGTGAAGACGTCACAATTCTGGCGATTGCAGACGGCGTTCAACCCAACGACAACAGCGAATTTGTCAATAGCGGCATTGAAGTGGGCTTGAAGAATGTCATCTTCCTCCGCGGCGGCTACCGCGGTCTGCTGCTGAAGGAATTCGAAGAAAACAACCGGGGCGCAACCTTTGGCGTCGGTCTCCGCCACGACATGCCCGGCGCGAATCTCAAGTTCGATTTTGGATGGGCAGACTACGGCCGCCTGAGTAGCGTGAAATTTGTTTCATTTGCAATAAGATATTAGTTTTCTTACATTTGTTACGTTCCAACGGGTTTATCATTCAGCTTTTAAGCATACGCCCGTTCGGTTTTATTTCATATCAAATTGTTCTTTTTTTATCATCTCATTTTGACGTCGGATTTGCTACAAATTTTCAACGTTTAACGCTCTTTTATTCATATTAAAATCGGTTAAGGTCTGAAAGCAGGTTTTATGACGCAAAACCATTCTTTGCATTTTCCGTGAGGTATATCCTCCCCTATTCTGATGTTTCTTATTACTAACCAATCATCTCGGAGGTTAACGATGAATAAAATATTTTTACCCTTGTTTATTTTTGCTTTAATTTTTTCGCTTCACGCCCAACAGCGCTTTGACCGTGTTGCCGAGATTCCGGCAGCGCCCGAAGATATCGGCGGTTGGGGGCATATTGTCTCCGGTTTGGATATTGACGGCGACGGAAACCTGGAAATCTATGCGGTTAATACCGACTGGCATGACCAAACCGGGCTCGATTTAGTGCCGAGAATCTACAAATTTGAACAAAATGAAGACGGCGACTGGGTCGTTGTTTGGTGGACCCGGTTAGCCTTGGAATTTCAAAACACCTGGTCGCCGCTTGCAGCCGGAGACCTTGATGGTGATGGAAAATGGGAAATTATTTGGGGACCGGTCAACAACTTTGGCAGCGGTTTACAACCCAATCCCGAAAGAATTGTCGTTTTTGAAACGGTTGGCGACGGCAGCGACGGCATGGGCATAGATAATGGTGACGGCACCTGGCGTCCCAATGCCCAATGGACGATTACCTCCCAAGACAACTTTGAGCTTCGTCCCTTTCGATGGTTAATCAATGATATTGATGGGGATGGAACAGACGAGATTGTTACAGCGCTGCGCAGAGGCGACAATCGCGCCGCCATCTATTCCGTCGATAACATTCCCGACAATGGCGACAGCACCGAAACATGGACCACCGAATGGGAAGGTCTTGGAACCAATACCTACTACGACCTCGCCATCATCGACAATTCCGTTTATTATATCCGCAGCGGCGGGGATGTTTCCAAAGTAACCTACGACGCCGCGGGAGATTCCTTTATTGTTTCGCCCCCGCAAGTTCGCCTGGTTGGCAATGGCACCACCGACGGCGGCTCCTGGAAATCCGCCGCCACGGTTGATGTTGATGGCGACGGTACCGAAGAAATCATTGTCGCATCATGGGATAGCGGCAGCAGAAATGTTTACCTGCTGCAACAAAGTGGAGATTCGTTGACCGCATCGGTCGTTGGCACACCGCCGGCGGAATCCAACCGCTTATATGGCGGCGCGGCCGGCGATCTTGATGGAGACGGGTTGCTGGACTTTGTCTTTGGCACACGTCAATCAACGCCGAACGGTATTATTCACCGCCTGGAATACCAGGGCGGCGCAATTGATGATGCAGCCAACTGGCGCCTTTCCGTGATTGATGCTGAAGTATCAGACGCGCTGCAATACGACATCATTAACGTGGCGGATTTAGACGGCGACGGCGAAGACGAAGTCGTTTATTCGGGTATTCCGCGCGGATTAGGCGCGACGGATCCTCCCCAGCCGATCGTCATTCTCGATCGCGTTCCCGCCAACCAGCCGGTTATTCACGCCGTGGAAGACGTGCCCAATGACCAGGGACGTAACGTATGGGTCGCATGGCGCGGCGCGGCTGACGATGTCGGCGGCATGCGCTTTACAGCTGAACTAAACGGCGGCAACCAAGTGCCCAGCCCGGTCGTCACCTCCGCAACCGGTAAAGCAACGTTCACCCTCAGCCAGGATCAAACAGCATTATGGTATTTGCTGGAAGTGAATAACATGGACAGCGTAAGCGCTGCGCATATTCATTTCGGCCCGGTGGACGGAACCGGCGGCGTGGAAGCTTTTCTATATTCCGGCGCCCCCGGCGGCCCGGTCAATGGCGTCCTGGCCGGCGGCGTTATCGAAGAAGCTGACCTGGTTGGCACGTTTGCCGGTGATTTTGCCGGATTTGTCACCGCGCTGAAAAACGGCGATTTTTACGTCAACGTGCATTCCACCCAGTTCCCAGCCGGAGAAATTCGCGGACAAATTCTAACCAATCCGATTACATCGATTACGCCAACGACCTCGGGATATACAATTGAAAAATACGTGGTTTGGCGTATTGACCCGCCGGGTGTGCCGGTACAAGTTGCCGAAGTTCAGGCAATTCAATCGCCGTTCTATGCTGCGGTGGTGCCAACGCTGGGCGACGGCGCCGAATACCCGAGCTACTATGTTGTCTCGGCGCACACGGATAACGTAACCGTGCTTTGGAAATCCCTGCCAAAAGTGGGCTTTTCCGAAGACAACCTCATCCCCTCTCCCCCGGGCAACCTGGCGTCTGAATTGTTACCGGATATTACCGTTGGACTCACCTGGGAAGAAGCGCCGGATCCGGATATCAACTACTACTCTGTATATCGCAGCGATCAGCCGAATTTTGACCCGCTTACCCAGGGCACTGAAATCGGCACTTCCACGGAAACATCTTTTGTGGATGCAAATGTGCAAGACGGGGAAACCTGGTACTACAAAGTCGCGGCATTTGATTTCAACAACAACCTCGGCGAGTTCTCCAACGAGGTATTCGCTACCATCACCGGCATTGGCGACGGGGTTGCCGTGCCGCGTGAATTTGCGCTCGAGCAAAACTACCCGAATCCCTTTAACCCGACCACAACCCTGCGTTATGCCCTGAAAGATAATGTTGCGGTAACGTTGAAAATCTACAACACCTTGGGTCAGCTCGTTCGCACCTTGGTCAACGAAAACCAAACCGCCGGTTTTAAGGAAGTCGTTTGGGATGGCACAAACGACTTTGGGCAAAAAGTGGCCAGCGGCATGTATATTTATCGCATTACCGCCGGTGATTTTGTGCAAGCCAAACGCATGACATTATTGAAATAATCATGTGTTGGCGAGTTAACTTTTTTACAAAAAGGCCTTCCTTCGGGAAGGCCTTTTTTGTTAATGTTGCTCTTATATAGAGGCGAATCAATGGTACTTAATTATATCTGGATAGCGTTTTTTATCATCGCGTTTATCGTTGGATTATTCAAACTCCTTTTTTTGGGAGATACGGAAGTATTCTCAAACATGCTGCAAGCGACATTTGATATGTCCAAAACCGGTTTTGAATTGTCTATTTATTTAACCGGCGCAATGGCCCTATGGTTGGGGATTATGAAAATCGGCGAGAAAGGCGGCGTCATTCGGATTTTCTCACGGCTGGTCGGACCGTTTTTTTCACGATTATTTCCCAGCATTCCCAAGGATCATCCGGCCATCGGCTCGATGATTATGAATTTTTCCGCCAACATGTTGGGACTGGACAACGCCGCTACCCCGTTGGGCTTAAAAACCATGAAAGAAATGCAAGCGCTAAATCCCGAAAAAGATACCGCCTCTGATCCCATG